>JAEWOZ010000076.1 GCA_023399505.1 Fusobacteriota bacterium
GCTAACATCATTGATGTCCAGCCTTCATTACTTCTATCATTAACATCAGCTCCTTTTTCTAATAATAACTTTAACACATCAATGTGACCCTCTCGTGATGCCAGCATTAATGCTGTATAACCATTAATCTCTTTCTCGTTAATATTAGCTCCTCTTTCTAATAATAACCTTACTACTTCTGTATAGCCATGCCTTGATGCATATGTTAGTGCCGTAAAACCATTAGAATTTCTGTAATTAACATTAGCTCCCTTACTTAATAGATCCATTACTTCATCTTTTTTACCTTCAATAGCTGCTATGATTAAATTATCATTTATATTTTTATAAATGATAGTTGTATCAATACTTTTGATACAACTACTGCTTATCAACATTACTATAATTATTATATTCATTCTTACTCCTTTAAAATACTGTTTTCATTAATATTATAAAACCTATTATAATATGAAGAGTATATTTTGAAAATCCTCTTCAATCCGCTTGAAAATCATTTTTAAATATGCAAAGCTCAAGTGAGTGCTTTGATTAAAATTTATTTATAACTTCCTCAAAAAGTTCTATAGGTAAATTTTGTAAGGAATATAGAATATTAATATGGTCATGTATATCATCTTTTATATTTTGAAAGATATTAATACTCTTATTAAAAGATATGAACAGCTGGATATAGTCTTCTGCCATTTTCCTCACTATCATATATGCTATTTCTATATATTTATCTTTTTCAGATTTTCTTTTAGAAGATTTTAGCATCTTGCTTACATGAGTAAGCACTATTTTACCTGAGTTATCTCTTCCACAAATGTCTATTCCTTTCTTTATTAATGTTTCAACTACTTCGATATGTCCTTTGCGCAAAGCCTGTATTAGTGAGGTCCAACCTTTATTTCCTTTATAATTAATATTAGCTCCTTTTTCTATTAAGAATTCTACTAACTCCTTATGAGCCTTTCGTGATGCTATAATTAACGCTATATCTCCATTATTATTTTTCTCATTAACATCAGCTTTTGTTTCTAACAATAATTTAACTATCTCTATGTTACCTTCATGTGATGCTAGCATTAATGCTGTCCACCCTTTAATTTCTTTATCATTGACGTTCGCGCTTGCTTCTAACAATAATTTAACTATCTCTATGTTACCTTCTTGTGATGCTAGCATTAATGCTGTATAACCATCATCATTTTTCTCATCAACATTAGCACCTCTTACTAGTAATAACTTTACTATCTCTATATGACTATTTTGTGATGCTACCATTAATGATGTAAATCCAATATCATCTTTATCACTGATATTAGCTCCTTTTTCTATTAATAATCTTACTATATTTGAATGACCTTTTTCTGATGCTATCATTAGTGATGTAAATCCAATATTAACTCTATCATTAATATCAGAACCCTTTTCTAACAGTAATTTTACTACTTCTATGTGTCCTTCTTGTGATGCAAGTAATAATGATGACCATCCTTCATTGTCTTTATGATTAATATTCGCTCCCTTATCCAAAAGTAACTTTACTACTTCTATATGCCCCTCTTGTGATGCTACCATTAGTGATGTAAATTCACTATTATCTCTATCATGAATACCAGCACCCTTCTTTAATAGTAATTTTACTGCTTCTATATGTCCTTCTTGTGACGCTATTATTAGCGCTGTTAACCCATCTTTTTGTTTTTCATAAATATTCGCACTTTTTTTTAATAATAATTTTACTACTTCTACATGTCCTTCTTGTGCTGCTAACATTAGAGCTGTATAACCATTATTATTTTTTTCATTAATATTAGCTTTATTTTCTAACAATAAATTTACAACTTCTATATTTCCTTCTTTCGATGCTGACATTAATGCTGTCCACCCTCCAATTTCTTTACTATCGACATTAGCACCTTTTCCCAATAATAATTTTACAATTTCTATATTCCCTTCTTGCGATGCTAACATTAAGGGCGTAAATCCAATATCATCCTTATCATTAATACCTAAGCCACATTTATCTATTAAAAATTCAACCATATCTCTATTTTCTACGCAACTACATATATGTAAAGCGCTCTTATTACTTTTATCTCTAATTTTTTCTGGTTCTATATTATTTTTTTCTATATGCCTTTTTACATCCCTCAATCTTCCTGTATAGCATAATAATAAAAAGTATTTATTATTATCTACTGATCCTTCTTTCAACTTATACTTCTTTATTGAATCTATTACATCGTAATGGAAGTCTTGCAGTGCTAAATCATATATACTGACTAGATTTTTTTTACTTATTCTAATTCCTCTTTCTATTAAAGCATCTACTAGCTTTATGTTAGAATTATTCAAAGCTATTTCTAGAATATTTGTACTATCAATATCAGCTCCTTGATTAATTAATTCAATAGCTTTATTTGTATCATTATTATTTACAGCTAATATTAAGTCATCATTAATATCCTTGCTTTTTACTTTTAAATTTTCAATATTTCTTGAACAGCCCAATATTGCTACTAATAATATTAATAAATTACTCATTTTTTTCTCCTTCTCTTCCCATAATAAATTAAATAATCCTATTATATGAATATATTTTATTGTTCTATTTTTAATCATATCAAAAGGGTAAATAATTGTAAAATCTCATTGTTAAAAAAAGCTTAATTTATAATTTAAATATTACTAATTATTCATTTATCAAATTTATATTTTTAACACTTTTAATGTAAGAAAATACTAAATCTGCTAATAGCAGCTTTTTCCCTCGTCACTTTGATATACATCTTAGTGAATTTAATATTATAATTAGTAATAAAATAAGATTTACTTAAAAACTTTTCATAATGTATTCAAAAATTTCTGTAGGTAAATTTTGAAAAGAATGAAAAAGGTTTATATGATTGTATACATTATCTTTTTCTTCTTGAAGAGTATTTATATTTTTATTCAAAGATATAAATAAATGTATACAATCTTCCGCCATTTTTTTATTATTATATATGCTATTTGCACAAATTTATCTTTTTTAACTTTCTCATTGGACTTGTTTAGGTTTTCACTTATATGAATAAGAACAGTTTCGTTAAAATTATCTTTCACATAAATATTTGCGCCTTCTTCTATAAGTCTCTCAGCTATTTTTAGATTTCCATTTTTTGAAACTATTATTAATGGAGTCCAATCTTTAATATTTTTAGCATTGACATCAGCTCCTTTTTCTATCAATAATTCTGCTACTTCTACATAGCCATTCTGTAAAACATATACC
>JAEWOZ010000101.1 GCA_023399505.1 Fusobacteriota bacterium
CATTGAAATATTAAGAAGCGGTGGATTTGTTGTTTATCATTCTTTCTTTGGTGTTTTGGGAGCCGCTTCAATTGCAGCGTATAGTATGATTACACCTTTTGAGCAATTTTTCTTAACATTTTTTATAGGAATTGCTACAGCTGCCCTAATTATAATAGGTTCTTATTTAGGAAAAAATGAAAATGAAAAAGCTTACAAATATGCTAGAGAATTTTATATTATAGGAGTAGGACTTGCAATTGTTTTAGGAATATTAAGTTTTTTATTTGCTAACAAACTAATTTCCATATATGGTCTTAATCCTAAAGATGCAGAAGATGCTAAAGCTCTAATTGAGTCAACTAATCTTTTAAGAGCCCACGGCTTGTTTTTATTTTTAAGAGTATTTAATATATTAAATTATGGTGGAGTTTTAAAGAGTGGTGGCGATGCAATGTATCTATTATTCGTCTCTATCTTTTCACTTTGGGTTGTAGGAATTCCAGTTACTTATGCTGTAACTTATTTCTTTAAAATGCCTAGTTATGCAATATATATAGCTATGTATGCAGAAGAGCTAGCAAAAGTTTTACTTATATGGAAAAGATTTGTTTCTAAGAAATGGCTAAAAAATTTAACACATATATAAAGAAGATTTTAGATCTTCTTTTTTTATTTTAATTTTGATTGAAAATTTAAAAATCTGACAATTTTTAAATTTGTGAGTTTTACAATTAATAAATTAAGTGCTAAAGTTTTATTATATATGAAGCAATTAATAAGGAGAAATATTATGAAAAGATTGATAACTTTAATTTTGTTTTTGGGGTGCAATAAGAATATTAAAGATTTGACAACTAAGAATAAAATAGGAGAGATATATTGGCAGTATATAATAGAAGATAAAGATGAGGAATTAAAAGAATATTTAGAAAACAATGATACAGACATTAATAAAGAAAAAAATCAAGATGGTGAAACAGCCTTAACACTAGCAGCTAAACATAACAGTTTAGATGTATTAAAATTGTTACTAGATAAAAAAGGAATTGATGTAAATACGTTAAACGAAAAAGGGCAAACAGCACTAATATTATCAATACTGAAAACAGAGGGCATTATAGAAAGAGATGAAATAATAAGCAAGTTATTAGAAAAAGATGCTAATGTCAACATTAGGTACGGATTACATGGAAATAATGCATTGATGCTATCTATAATTAGAGGAGATAGTTTCATAGCAGGAAAAATATTAAGATACAACATAGATGTAAACGCTCAGAATATATATAAGGAAACAGCATTGATATTAGCTGTTAAAAGCGATATTGATGAAGATAAGAAAATAGAAACAATAAATTTATTAATAAAGCATAAAGGTATAAATATAGATGTTCAGGATAGTGAAGGAAAAAATGCATTAACATATGCTGTAATTAATAATATTACTAAAATAGTTAATATATTAAGTAATATGGATAAAGTGGATATAAACATATTAGATAAAGAAAATATGACACCTCTAGATCATTTAAATTTTGAAGATTTTGAAATTGAATTAGCTATATCTCTAATAAAAAATGGAGGTAAATTAAACAATAAAAGATACTTTTATGCTAGGGCAAGAGAAGAACATTTAGAGGATATTTTAGGCTTATTAATAGAAGGTGAAGGGGATGTAAATTATATAAAGGATGGTAAAAATTTACTTTATTGGTCTATAACTTTGTTTGATAGTAAAATATCTGTTTCTTTAAAGTTGGCTAAATATTTGATAAGAGAAATGAAATTAGATTTAAATTCACTGAGAGAGTATATAGAGTATGCTGAAGAAAGAAATTCAGATATATTTTATTTAATTTCTATTTTCTACGATCAAGAATCCTTTTTTCAAGATACATTGCAATTTAAAAATAGAAATGAAAAAATAAAGCAATATTTCTTTAAAGCGCTATCAAGCAGAGACGTAAAAGCATTAAAAATCCTTTTAAATAAAGGAATTGAAATTAATGAAAAGTATGATAACGGCAGTACAGCATTGTTAATAGCATCAGAAAAAGGCGATAAAGAGATAGTAAAATTACTACTAGATAATGGAGCAAGTGTACATGATAAAGACAATGATGGAGATACAGCATTGATTCTAGCATCTGAGACAGGTAATAAAGAGATAGTAAAGTTATTAATTGAATGCGGAGCTAATGTCAATTATAGAAATAATAAGGGAAGTACATCATTAATCTTAGCTTCTAGAATGGGTAAAATAGAAATAGTAAAAATACTATTAGAAGAAAAAGCTAATATTAATGAAAAAGATAATGATGGAATTACAGCATTGATGATAGCATCGGAAGAGGGTAACAAAGAGATAGTAAAATTTTTAATTGAAAATGGTGCTGAAATTAAAAGTAAAGCTAAAAATGGAGAGGGGGTATTAATCTCCGGGGTTTATAGTAATAATAAAGAGATAGTGGAGCTATTAATAAATGAAGGAGCTAGTGTAGGTGATAAAGGTAACAGTAATCATACAGCATTAATGCTAGCTTCAAAATTAGGGAATAAAGAGATAGTGAAACTTTTGATAGATAAAGGAGCTAACATTGATGATATAGACATGTATGGGTATACAGCATTAATGATGGCAAGAGAAGAAGGACACTTCGAGATATCAAGATTTTTGAAGGAAATAGGTGCTAATATCCATGATAAAGATTCAGATATAAGTATATCAAGGATATTAGCTATGTCTAAAAGCAAAAATAAATTTCAAAAATCATTAAGAGAAGAAAAT
>JAEWOZ010000109.1 GCA_023399505.1 Fusobacteriota bacterium
CAGGGGTTATGGTAAATATAATTCAAAGTTCTAAATTACCAGATGGGGTCATAAGAGTTTTAATTGAGGGTGAAAAAAGAGTAAAATTATTGAATGTTTTAGAGAAAGATATTTCTTATAGAGCTCAATATTTAGATTTAGAAGAGATACATGTAGATGAAAAAGAAGAAGAGGCAATTAAAAGAAAAGTTTTAGAAAGTTTTGAAGAGTATTTGAAAGATACTAATAGAATTTCTCCAGAGCTTATAATAAGTGTTAGAAGTATTACTAATTTAAGTAAGCTATTAGATTTAATAGCTTCTAACATAAATATAGATCTCCCTAAAAGACAAGAATTACTAGAAAGTATGGACTTAAGGGATAGAGCTTATAAGATTATTGCTCTATTAAGTGAAGAGATAGAAGTAGTAAATCTTGAAAAAAAGATAGATACTAAAGTTAGAGACTATATGAGTAACTTACAAAAAAGTTACTATTTAAAAGAAAAAATTAAAGCTATGAAAGAAGAATTAGGTGAAGATTCTGGATCATTCGATGATGTGGATGATTTAAGAAATGCTGTAGAAGAAGCTAAAATTCCTGAAAAAATTAAGGCTAAATTAGAAAATGAAATATCTAAATTAGAAAAAATGCCTGCGTATTCTTCTGAATTCTCTGTTGTAAGAAATTATATTGAAACAGTTTTAGAATTACCATGGAGTAAACAAACTAAAGACACTATTGATATAAAGAAGGCTGAAAGGATTCTTAACGAGCAGCATTTTGGACTAGATGAAGTTAAACAAAGAATATTAGAATTTTTAGCAGTTAGACAGTTGAAAGATAATAGTGTATCAGGTTCAATTCTTTGTTTAATAGGGCCTCCTGGAGTAGGTAAAACTTCTCTATGTAAATCTATAGCTGAAGCTTTAGGAAGAAAGTTTGCTAGAATTTCTTTAGGTGGAATAAGGGATGAAGCTGAAATAAGAGGTCATAGAAGGACCTATATTGGGGCTATGCCTGGAAGAATAATGAAAGAGTTAAAGCACGTTGAAACAAAGAATCCTTTAATGCTTTTGGATGAGATAGATAAAATCTCTTTTGATTATAGAGGAGATCCATCATCGGCTTTACTAGAAGTTTTAGATCCAGAACAAAATAAAGGCTTTGTTGATAATTATATTGATTTACCTTTTGATTTATCAAATATTTTCTTTATAGCAACAGCTAATGATGCCTCTAATATTCCAGCACCTTTAAGAGATAGATTAGAAATAATTTACATAAACAGCTATACTGATGTAGAAAAAGTACATATTTCAAAATTGTATTTAATAAACAAGTCTAAAGAAGAAAATGGCCTAAAGAATTTTAAAGTAAATATTCCTGACAATGTAATTTACGATATTATAAGTGAATATACAAAAGAGGCAGGAGTAAGAAGCTTAAAAAGACATTTTGATAAGATTTTTAGAAAAATTGCAAAAGATAAGATAGAGAAAAATATATCTCAAGTTTATCTAAATGCAAAAAATCTTAGAAAATATTTAGGAAATCCTAAATTTTTAAAAGACAAAATTAAGAAAAAAGAGGGTAAAGTTGGAATTTCTATAGGCTTAGGCTGGTCACCTGTAGGTGGATCCACTTTAGATGTACAATCCACTATAATGAAGGGTAAAGGAAAGCTTGTTCTTACAGGAAAACTAGGAGATGTTATGAAAGAGTCTGCTATGGTTGCTAAAAGCTATATCAGATCTATATCTAGAGATTTAAATATTGAGGAAGATAAATTTTTAAATTGTGATTTACATCTTCATTTTCCAGAAGGAGCTACTCCTAAAGATGGCCCTTCAGCAGGTGTAGCGATAGTTACATCTATGAGCTCTGCACTTACTGAAAGAAAAATAAGGCAAGATATTGCTATGACTGGTGAGATAACAATTACAGGTGAAGTATTACCTGTAGGTGGTATTAAAGAAAAAGTTATAGGTGCTCATCGAGCAGGAATAAGAGAAGTTATATTACCTAAAGAAAATGAATATAACATTGATGAATTACCAAAAGAAGTGAAAAAACAAATGACTTTTCATTTAGTTGAAAAATATGATCAAGTTATGGACAAAGTTTTTTATCAAGAGGCTTAATATAAGTCTCTTTTTTTATTAATATAATTATAAATTTGGTGAATCTATAGTGATACATTTAATTATATGTAAAATTTAAAAGAGATAGAGATGAAAAAATTAATTCTAATGATTTTATTAGCTTCTTGTATTAAAAATTTAAGTAATTTAAAAATTAATAATAAAGATATAAATGAAGATTTAATAATAGCTATAAATAATAATGATAAAGATAAAGTTATATATCTAATTAACAATGATGCTAATGTTAATTATTCTTTCGGTGGAAAGTATATTTTAGAGATAGCTTTAGATAATTTTAATTATGTCATAATAGATATAATTAAAGATAAATATAAATTAAAAAAAGGAATGGTAGATAACAATAAATACTTTTTATTATCGTGTTATACATAGTATAAAAAAGAAATTAAAAAATTTATTGTAAGATCTTTATAATATAGTTTTACAATTGCTTTTTTTAAGTTCAATAATAAATAGTCATATTAACTTTATTTATCATTTTTAAATATAGTTTAGTACTGTCTTTACAAAAATTTTTCTTTGTCAATATTAGCTCGCTTAGTTAGATTGTGTTATACTTGATGAAACAAATTAAAAGGAGAAAAATGAAAAAATTTATATTGATAATTTTAATGACTTCTTGTATCAAAGTTGTTAATAATATAGATATTAAAGATAAAGATATGAACGAAGAATTAGTACAAGCTATAATTGACAATAATACAGATAAAGCTATAAGTCTAATAAATGAAGGTGCTAACATTAATTATTCTTCAAATGAAAAAAGTATTATAGATATAGCTTTAGATAATAATAACTTAGAAATAATAAAGATACTTATAGAGAAAAATGTTGAAATAAATAAAAATAATATAACAAAAATATACAGTTTAGCTTTAGATGATTTTAACTATGACATAATAGATTTAATTAAAGATAAATATAAACTGGAAGATATTTTGATAGATAAGAATAGGTACTTTTTATTACTATGCTATATAGCTGATTTAGAAGAGGTAAAAAAATTCCTAAAAGAAAATAATATAGATCCTAACGAAGCTAGAGATGAGTTAAACAGAAATGCATTAATAATATCAGGAGCAGGTAATAAAAAAGATACATTTGAAATGTTAGTAATGGAATACAAACTTGACGTTAATCATAAAACTTATCTTGGAGTAACGCCTTTAATAGCAGCTGCTAATGTAAATAATAAAGAATTAATAGAATTTATTATAGAAAGAGGGGCTAATGTTAATAACAAAGATAATGAGAGTTGGACAGCGTTGATGCTAGCTTCTCATAATGGCTACATGGAAATAGTAAGGTTACTTCTAGAAAAAAGTATTAATATTAATGATAAAAATAATGATGGTTATAATGCTTTAACATTGGCCTCACAAAATGGTCATAAGGATGTAGTAAAGTTATTATTGGAAAAAGGAGCTAATGTTAACGACAAAAATGAAGAAAATTGGACAGCATTAATGGTGGCTTCACAGAAAGGCCATACGGAGGTAGTAAAGTTATTAATAGAAAAAGGAGCTAATGTTAACGACAAAAATGAAGAAAATTGGACAGCATTAATGATGGCTTCACAGAAAGGTCATAAGGATGTAGTAAAGTTATTAATAGAAAAAGAAGCTAATGTCAACCATAAAAATGAAAAAAAAATGACAGCATTAATTATAGCTTCACTAAAAGGTCATATAGATGTAGTCAAATTATTATTGAAAGCAGGAGCAAATGTTAACGACAAAAATAATAATGATTATACATCACTAATGTTAGCCTCAGAAAAAGGTCATATAGAAATAGTCAAATTGTTAATGGAATCAGGATCTAATGTTAATGATAAGCAAAATGAGGATTGGACAGCATTAATGTTAGCCTCACAAAAAGGCCATGTGAAAGTAGTAAAGTTACTATTGGAAAAAGGAGCTAATATTAATGGAAAAAAATAATGTTGATTATACAGCACTAATTTTGGTAGCTGAAGTTGGTTGTAAAGAAATAGTAAAATTACTAATAGAAAAGGGCTCTAACATTAATGATAAAACAATTGAAGCTTATACAGCATTGCTATTATCCTCAGAAAAAGGTCATATAGAAGTAGCAAAATTATTAATAGATAAAGGAACTAGTGTCAATGATAAAAATAACAATGGCCATACAGCATTGCCATTGGCCTTAGAAAAAGGTCATATAGAAATAATAAAATTATTAATAGATAAAGGTGCTGATATTAATGTCAAAGGGACTTGGAGGAAGACACTATTAATATTAGCATCAGAAAAAGGTTATGAAGAAATAGTAAAGGTATTAATAGAAAAGGGCTCCAATATTAATGATAGAACAATTGAAGGTTATACAGCATTGCTATTAGCATCGAAAAAGGGTCATAAATCAATAAAAGAAAGGTTTAATACAAACCTTTTTATTTTTACAATTTTATAAAAATAAATAATTTGCTAAAAATACTTTGTAATGGTAAATTTAATGAAATAACTAAAAGGAGAAAAAATTGAAAAGATTAATTCTAATATTTTTAATAAATTCGTGTATTAAACCTATTAAATATATAGA
>JAEWOZ010000015.1 GCA_023399505.1 Fusobacteriota bacterium
TATGATGAACATATAGTTGAAGAGAGAGTTATTTACGAAGAATTGAAAGAGAAGTTTTATAATAGAAAAATAGAATCTCAAGCTCTTCTTGTACCCCTTAAAATAGAGTTAGATCATTTAGAAAAAGATGCCGTTCTTCAGAATATTGAACTATTTAAAATGTTTGGTTTTGATATAGAAGAATTTGGTCAAAAAGAGCTAGTTATTAGATCAGTCCCTGCTTTTAAAATTAGAGAGAGCATGCAGGAGCTATTTCTATCATTAGTTTCTGACATTGTAAGTAAGGAAAAAGAAGAAATAAAAGATATTAGAGAGAAAATGATAGTAACTATGGCTTGCAAAAGCTCTATTAAAGCTGGAGACGATATAGTGGAATATGAAATAAAAAAATGGATAAATAAACTTCATAGAATTAAAAAATATACCTGTCCACATGGTAGAAATATAATAATGGATATACCTTTGATTTATATCGAGAAACAATTTAAGAGGAGGTAAGAATGTTTTTTGTTGATGAAGCTGTCATAACAGTTAAAAGTGGAAATGGTGGAAATGGTGCCATTTCATTTAGAAGAGAAAAATTTGTAGAAAATGGTGGCCCAGATGGTGGCGACGGTGGAAAAGGTGGAGATATAATATTCGAAGCTACTAATAATTTAAATACTTTAGTAGATTTTAATAATAGAAAAATTTTTGAAGCTAGAAGTGGTGAAAACGGATCACATAAAAACATGACTGGTGCTTCAGGAGAAGATTTAGTTATAAAAGTGCCTGTAGGAACTATAATTAGAGAATTTGACACAGGTCTATTAATCTCAGATTTTAAACATGAAGAGAGAAAAGTTATTCTAATTGGTGGTCAAGGCGGCCAAGGAAATGTTCATTTTAGAAATTCAATAAGTCAAGTACCTCAAATAGCTACAAAAGGTAGGCAAGGTAAAGAATTAAAATTAAAATTAGAATTGAAACTTTTAGCGGATGTAGCTATAGTAGGTTTTCCAAATGTAGGGAAATCAACTTTAATAAATACTGTTTCCCATAGTAAATCTAAAGTTGGTGATTATCCTTTTACAACCTTAATTCCTAAATTAGGTGTTGTAAAACATATAGACAAGTCCTTTGTTGTATCTGATATTCCAGGGTTAATAGAAGGTGCTAGTGAAGGAAAAGGTTTAGGATATGAATTTTTAAAACACATAGAGAGATGCAGAATTATTTGGCATCTAGTAGATGCTTCAGAAGATAGCGAAAGCTTTATAGAAGATTTCGAAAAACTAAATAGAGAGATGGAAAAATATAGTGATAAATTAGCGAAGAAAAAACAGCTAATTGTAGCATCTAAATGTGAAATAGGTGTAATGAATGAAGAAAAACTTAATGAATTTGAGAAACATATTAGAGCTCAAGGTCATGAATTCTTTAGAATCTCATCTCATACTTCCTTAGGATTAACTATTCTTCTAGATAAAACTATAGAACTTCTAGATTACCTACAAAAAAATAATCATGAATTGGAACAAGAAGAGGAAATTCCATTTGCACTACTACATGAGAACCTTCCACATGAAGAGGATATTATAGTAGAAAAGATAGGTGAAAATAAATACAATGTACATGGAAGAATTATTAAACAGGTGAAAAACAAGTATGTATTTGCAGGTGCTAATTCTTTTGCATTATACCTTAAAATTCTAAACAAGCTTGGCTTAGAGCATGCACTAAGAGGGCATGGTGTTAAAACAGGAGATATGGTAAAAATATTTGATGAGGAATTTGAATTCGTAGAATAGTCTCTTTACTAAATATTTTTAATATATATAATTTAAAAAGATGCTTTTAAAGGCATCTTTTTTTATAAGTGTATTTATCTTTTTTTAGGTTGGTTTATTCTATTTTTATTATTTTTAAATTAATTCTTGTTTTCTTTTATTTTCAATTTTATGTGATTTAGAATTATTCAATTTTTCAATGCTTACTTTAGTATGTTTAATTATAAATTTTCTTTTAGACCATCCTGCTGCTTCTAACCCTAAATATCCTCTGAAAACTCTTTTTTTTAATTTTCTTTTTTCCTTCTAATTTTATTTGATCATTATATAAAGATCTAAGTATGAAATTAAAAAAGAGTTAACGCTTTCTTTTTTTATAAATGTTATCTATTTTTTCTCTACTTTTTTCATAATTAATAATATTTTTTAAAATAAATTCTATAAAATCCTCTATTCAATAATATTTTTAGTACTGCTAAGCTATTATGCTTAGCGGCTAATATCAAAACTCTTTCTCCATCGTTATTCAAAACTTCATTTAAATTTAGATTATTTTGATCTAAATATTCTTTTAATTCTTTATCCTTATTCTCTATTATGTACTGCCAATAGTTATCTTCTTTACCTTTACTTTTATTTACTAATTCTTTTATATTTTTAGCACAGCTAGTTAAAACGAAAAACATCATCAATATTTTCATAACGTACCTTTTAATATATAAAGAATTTATCAAATTGGAAGTTATTCTAATCTAAAAATTTATGATATTTTGTCTATGCTAATAAATGGTTTTACTATTAATCTTGAACTAATAAATTAAAAAGTTACTAGAAAACTTTCGGAAATTTAATTGTCAATATGAAATTTTACACTTACTATCTTAAGTGATAAGATTATATTAATTTGTTTTAAATTTTATAAAATTATAGATGTGGTAGAAATTATAAAATAATATTAAACATATGATTAAAAAAATAGGAGAGTAAAATGATAAAAACAATTTTAATAATGATAGCAATAGCTAGCTGTGGGGAGAATATTAATGAAATAAAATTCTTTAATAAAGGAATAGATGAAGATTTAATTTATTTTTGCAAGAAAGGAAACAAAGATAAAGTAACAGAATTATTGAAACAAAATTTTGATGTTAAATTTAATAACAAAGGCAAAACCACCTCTCTACACTATGCAGTATTTAATGAATGGGAAGATATTACAAAGATACTATTAGAAAAAGGAGTAGATGTTAATATAAAGGATAATGAAGGTAAATCACCTTTATTTTATGCTATATCATATAGATTTAATAAAATAGTAAAAACGTTGATAGAAAATGGAGCTGATATTAACTTAAAAGATAATGAAGGAAATACACCATTAATTTGGTCTATAATTGAAAATAATAGAAGCGCATTTAAATTACTCGTGAAACTAGGCGCAAATATTAACGAAAGAGCTTTCAATGAGAAAACAGCATTAAATTATGCTTTTGAAGGAAAATATGTAGAAATAGTACAAATATTATTAGAAAGAGGAGCTGAATGCGATGAAGAGTTTAGAGAAAAGATAAATCAATTAATAAGAGAAAGAACTAATATTAACTTCAAAGATGATGAGGGAAACAGTTCTTTAATAATAGCTGCTTCCAAGGGAGAATTGAAAATAGTAAAAATTCTACTGGAAAAAGGGGCAGATATTAATAGTAAAAATAATTATGGGATTAGTTCATTAATGGAAGCTTCAAGATTAGGGTATAAAAAAATAGTAAATATACTGCTAGAAAAAAATGTGAATGTTAATGATAAAGATATGAATGGTTGGAATTCATTATTATATGTTTTACATAATGATAAACTTGATTTAAAACTTTTAGAGATAGCTAAAATTCTATTAGAAAAAGGAGCGGATGTTAATAGTAGAAATATTAATGGAACTAGCCCATTAATGGAGGCTTCAAGGCTAGGATGCAAAGAGATAGTAAAAATTTTATTAGAAAAAGGGGCAAATGTTAATGATAGAGAGATAAATGGTTGGAATTCATTTATGTATATTCTTCAAAATAATGAACTTAATTTAGATCATATGGAAATAGCTAAGATACTAATAAAAGAAGGTATTGATTTTAATGTTAAAGGTGATATTCAAACTTTGTTTTTAGAACATAGTGCATTACATGGGAATTTGGAAATAATGAAAATATTAAAAGAAAAGGGTATTAATATAGCTGCTTACGGAATAAATGCTTTAGTAACTTCTTCGAAAACTGGATATTTTCCTATAGTAAATTTTCTTATAGAAAATGGATTAAAAGTGGATAACAGAGATGGAGAAAGAGCTCTAATGAATGCATTAACATATGGACATATTGAGATATTAAAATTATTATTAAAGAAAGGTGTTAATGTAAATTCTAAAACCACTTCAGGTCAGACTCCTTTAATAGTAGCATCAATAGGCAATAATTCAAAACCGAGAGATTATAACTTAGAATTAGTAAGGACACTAATTGAAGAGAGCGCTGAGATTGGCTATAAGGATGGAAATGGGGATAACTCATTAATAATGGCAGCACAGTGGGGACATAAGGAGATAGTAAAACTGCTGGTAGAAGAAAACGCTAATATTAATGATAAAAATAACATGGGGAAAACAGCTCTAATATTTGCTGCTGAAAGAGGACATTTGGAAATATTAAAAATATTGATAGAAAAAGGTGTCGATATTAATGCAAAAGACCAAAATAATAAAACAGCTTTAATATATTCTTTGGAATCTAATAAATTAGAAATAGCTAGGTTACTTTTAAAGGCAGGCACTAATTTTGATTTCGGAAAAATGGAATTATTCGAGGCTTTATATGAAGCTAATATTGAAAAAGCTAAGTTAATAATAGAAGTAGGAAATAATATTAATAATGTAGACTTATATGGAAATAATGCCTTGATATTGGCTGCTAGAGAAGGTATTCCTAACAAAAATGCTAAGCAAAATAAAAAAGCTTTATCCAATTTTAATATGCATTATAAAAAACGTCCCAAAATTATTTCAAGAGAACAATACATAGAAATAGTAAAAATTCTATTAGAGAAAGGAATTAATGTTAACTTCAAAAATGAATTTAATGATGATATAGCCTTACATGCCGCTATAGAAAATAACAATATTGAATTAGTAAAAGTACTGCTAATTCATGGGGCTAATATTTATGATAAATATATTAATAGTAATTCATCATTGATGCATTTAAGTGAACAGATGAAAAATTATAAGAAAAAAGAGGAAAAAGAAACATGCAGAGAGATAGCATATATGATAATAAAGAAAATATCAGAAGATTACATAAAATTGTTTATATCTTTAAACAGACAATCTGAAATAAAGCAAGAGATAAAGGATGAGATAAATAACCATATCAATTTATTATATTCCTTGCAAGCTTTACCTACAGAGTTATTCGAAAAAATTATAGAAAAATTTTAATATAGTAATATTAATACTTGTAGATAAGTTTTAAAAATAAAATTTTAAGATTAGGCTTACCAATACAGTTATCATTTGCTGTAGTAAAAATATTGGTAAATTAAGATTTTACAAGAAATTCGAATTTTTAGAATAACTTAAATAATCTTTTTTAATGAATCAAGAATCTTTTTTACAAAGATTTACAATTGCTTAAAATGTTTACAAAAAAATAAGAGTATGGTATCTTAAGGGTAACTAAATATGCAAAGAAATATTACATTGGAAAAAATGTCCTATAGAAAATATTTTTTTGATATTTCAAGCTAAGTTTTATGAAAAGCTTAGCTAGGGTGGTTTGAAATAAAAAGGGGAAAATAAAATTAATAAGGAGAAAAAATGGAAAAAGTATTAGCTTTAGTATTAAATCTTTTAGATTTTGGATGTCCTGGCGGAGGATAGCCCTCTAAATATACTAAAGTGTAATGATTTATTTTAGGAGAATTAAATATGAAGAAATTTTTCAGTATGTTTTTATTTTTTATTAATTTTTTAAATGCTTTTGGAGAGGTAATAGAATATAAAGGTAAAAAATTAAATATTTCAAAGAAGATATTAATATTAGAGGATCAAACCAAGTCGATTAGAGAAGAAGATATAGTTAAAGGTTTACACGACGGGGAGTTTAAACTAAATAAAGATAACTTACTTTACTTAGGAAATAACAATTCGACTTATTATATTAAATTTCAAGTTAAAAATTTTTCTGATAAAAATCGTCTTAGTCTATATGGATGGTTCAGCCCTTTAATTTTAAAGAGAACTGAAATATCTCTTATTACTTTTGACAATATAGTAAATAAAAACAAATTTACTACTCAAATTAATGACCAAGACAGGCAGGGACTTTTAAATTATGGTCATGCCTCATTTTTTGTTAAAAATAACGAAACTAAGACTATATACATAAAAACTAATTCTACTATTACTACACCCTTGATATTAACTACTTTAGAAGATATCATTAAAGAAGAAAATCTTTATTTATCTTTAACTCATGTATTTAATGGATTAAGTTTATTAATACTTTTAATAATTTTTGTCTCTTACTTTAGATTAAGAAAGAATTACTTATTATATTATGTATTATTATTCCTTTTTACCTATTTAAAATCAGGTTTATTTCTTAGATTTGCTGGAAACTATCTAAATTCTAATACATATACTCTATATTCTATAATGGTAGTATTTTATATATTTTTTCTAGTAAATTTTGTTATAGATATACTTAACTTAAATAAGGGGATAAAAAATATCAAAATAAAAAATTATTTAAATTTTATAAAGTATATTACTATAGGAATGGGTTGTCTGTATTTAGCAAATATACTTAATTTTAGTGAGTTTGTTAAATTAAGAGGATACATTTATTTAACTGCCTTTACATTAATATTATATGCTGCTATAAAAAGATACAAAGATGGATGGTTATACAAAGCTTTCTTCTTTAGCTGGATTCCTCAATGGATTCTATATATTTATATTTCTTCAGCGGGGCAATTTAAATTATATACTTCATTTTCTGATGTAAGAGCATTAGAATATTTAGAAGTGTTTGCTAATCTTTTTTTGATAGCAGCAATACTTGTATATGATGCAAAAGAGCTCTGGAGAGGCAGAAATACAGTAGAAGATCAGGAAGAGTTCATAAAGATAATAAACGGTGCTGATAACCTCATGCATGGGCTTTTAACCTTAATACACTCTTACAAAAAAGATATTAACTTTGATAGGGTTATGTTCTTTAGAGGTAAAGTTGATAGAGAAGGTGAGGATGTTCTTTACTACGACTTCTCTGTACCTCTTAGTCTTAATGAGAGAGATGAAGAAAAGAAATATTTTGATCTAGCTAAAATTCTTCACAAAGATAAATATGATGAGTATTA
>JAEWOZ010000122.1 GCA_023399505.1 Fusobacteriota bacterium
AGTTTAAAAGAGTGTTAATACTCTTTTTTGTTTTTAATATTAAAAACTTTTATAATTTTTATGTGAAATAAATTTATTATTTTCTAAAAATTCATTAGAATGATACATTTTGATAGAAGAATATAAATATAAATAGGTAAGGCGTAGAAATGAAAAAATGGTTACTAATAGCTTTAGTTGTATCATGCTTTAAATCTTTCAAAAGTATAGAATTTAAAAATAAAGATGTAAATGGAGATTTAGTAGTAGCTCTAATTAATAGTGAAATAGATAAAGCTATTGAGTTGATTAATCAAGGAGCTAATGTTAATGATAGAAACAGCAATGGCTTTATATCATTGATGATAGCATCACAAAATGGCTACATAGACATAGTAAAATTGTCTTTTAAAAAAAGGTGCTAATATTAATTATATTAATAATCAAGGGAAAAGAGTGATAGACATAGCAACCGAAAGAAGCCAAAAAGAAATAATAGAAATGCTTTTAATTAAAAATGATAAATAAATCAGATAAAATAAAAAATTCGAGTTTAAAATTCATCAAACTATCTTTATAAAATGAGGCTCAATTAAAAAAATCAGAAAATCATTTAATAAAACAAATTTTCTTAAGTTTATGATAAAATATAATTTAATGCCGAGGTGGTGAAATGGTAGACGCGTTGGACTCAAAATCCAATAGGAGCAATCCTGTGCGGGTTCAAGTCCCGCCCCCGGCACCAAATTAGTATTTAAAAAAGTTAATTTATAAAAATTTATTTCTTTAAATATTAATTTACATAAGGATATAAATGAAACGAACATTTGAAATATTGAAAGAAAACAGTGGAAAAAGGTTAGATAATGTTCTAGCCTTATTTACTAATAAATCTAGAAGCATAGTTCAAAAATTAATTGAAGATGGAAATGTTAAAATAAATAATCAAATTGTTAATAAAAGCTCTTCTACAGTAAAAGAGGGAATAATAGAAATAAGTTTTCCTGAACCAAAAATTTTAGAATTAAAATCTGAAAATTTGCCTTTGGAAATAATTTATCAGGATAAAGATATTATAATAATTAATAAGGAAGCAGGGCTTTCTGTTCATCCTTCTCATACTTCTAATGAGAGTACTTTAGTTAACGCTCTTTTGTATCATATTAAAGATCTTTCAAATATAGGAGGCGTTATAAGGCCAGGTATAGTACACAGGTTAGATAAAGATACTTCAGGGATATTAATAGTTGCAAAGACTAATGAAGCGCATTCTATTCTTTCAGAAGATTTCAAAAATAGAAAAATAGAAAAAAAGTATTTAGCAATTGTAAAAGGAATTTTTAGAATTAAACAAGGTGAAATAAGAACATTAATAGGGAGAGATAAGAAAGATAGAAAGAAAATGTCTATAAAAGTAGAAGAAGGAAGAGAAGCATACTCAAAATACAAAGTTTTAGAAGAATCAGATAAATTTTCCTTAGTAGAAGTAGAAATAAAAACAGGTAGAACTCATCAAATAAGAGTACATCTTTCAGCTTTAGGTCATCCTATATTAGGCGATGAATTGTACGGTAAAAAAGAATCTTATCCTAGACAAATGCTTCATGCGTACTCTTTAGCCTTTAGTCATCCTATTAATAAGAAATATTTACATTTTAAAACACCTTTGCCTAAAGACTTTATTAATATTCTAAAAGAATTATCTTTTACATACTTTAAGGAAGAAATAAATGAATAAAATGTTTGAATTTGATCTAAATTATGGAGAAGTCATAGGTATAGATGAAGCTGGAAGAGGTCCTTTAGCAGGTCCTGTTGTAGCTGCTTCTGTTAAAATAAAAAAATTTGAAGAGTTTATGAACGAGATTAATGATTCTAAAAAACTAACAATTAAAAAAAGAGAAATGCTTTACGAATTTTTAATAAATTCTTGTGAATATTCTGTTTCAATAGTTAATAATGAGATAATAGATGAAATAAATGTTTTAGAAGCAACATTCAGAGCTATGAGAGAATCTTTAGAAAAATTTAGCATTTCAAAGAATAACATAATTTTAGTAGATGGTAATTTAAAAATAAAAGGCATAGAATATACTCAAGAACCAATTGTAAAAGGAGATTCCAAAAGCTTAGCTATTGCTTCTGCTTCTATTATTGCTAAAGTGACAAGAGATAGAATTATGGATGAATTTGATTTAAAATATCCAGAATACGGATTTAAAAAACATAAAGGATATGGTACAGTAGATCATATAGAAAAAATAAAGAAATTTGGTCCTAGCCCTATTCATAGAAAAAGTTTTTTAAGGAAGATATTAAATGATTTATAAAATAAAAAAGTTTTTAAGGCATGTTTTAAGAAGAATATTATTTAAAGATGACTGTGTTATATGCAGTTCCATCTTAAAAATGGAAGAGAATGCTTTATGCGTTAAATGTTTAGATAATTTAAAAAGTATATCTTCTCTTAAAAAATATAAAAATGTCTATTATATATGGATGTTAGATGAAAATTTCTTAAAGGTACTAAAAGCTTCTAAAAATAGAAAAACGTTTGTTGAGGATTTAAGAGAAATAATTGTTCAGAAAATTAGTTTTATAATACAACAAGAAAAAGTATCATGTTTAGTTTATAAAGACTCTGAGTTTTTTATCTCATTGTTTAATAAAAAGGCTTTAGAAAATTTTTCTAGTTATATTAATGAAATAAAAGGCAAAAAGCTTATACTTAAAGAGAGTTTAAATAAAAGAATAGAAGATGAAAATATTTATTTCAGTCTTTTTATAACCACTCATTTAATAAAAAATGTTAACTAATTTAAGAAAATTAACATTATATTCACTTTAATTAAGGAGTTTCACGATGAAATTATTTTTATTATTAGCATTGATTTTAAATAGTTGCTATCTTGCAGAAAAGAAAAAATATAAAGATATTACCTTAGATTTACAAATTGATCCAATCTTAAAATTAGAAAAAACAGATTTAATATATATAAATGCAAGTGCTTTACCTAATGAAATTAGAAGTAGATGGATAGTTCATTATTTTAAAAATGCTTTAGTTGAAAAAGGGTATAAAATAACAGCAGATAAAAATAAAGCAAGAGTAATAGTAAATATAGAAAAAACTTTAAATAAAGTTACTCTCAAAGATACTAAAAGGGTCATTACAGAGGAGATAACTATAAATAAAAAAGTTTATATAAAAGAAAGAGATACATTCCAAGAAGAGCCTAAAACAACAACTAAATATAAAGAGGTGCCTTACGAATATAGCAGGTCTTATGTTAATATAAAGTTTTCTTTTTGTAAAATTATAGATAAGAAACCAATAGATATAATAAAAACTTATATAGAAGAGAATAGACAAAATGATTTCCAAGAATTATTAGAGAAGAGTATATATAAATTAGTAGATTATATAGATTTAGATGAAGAGAGAAGAAGAAGCTCGATCATCGTTGATGAATTGGAATAGATATAAATTTTTTATCCTTTATTAAATTGACAAGGGGTACTCTATTTAGTATAATTTTTGTTAATTTGAAGGAGAAGGAGAATATTTAAAATGAAAAAACTTTTTGGATTATCTATTCTATTATTAACATCTTGTTTTACAACAAGGTACATTGCAGATATTGATATCCAATATGATCCAATAACAAAAATAGATAGAGAAAGTTCTTTAATTTATATAGACAGTAAATCTCTGCCCGAAGGTGTTGAAGCTAGAAAATTAACATTTCATTTAAAAAATAGTTTAGAGAATAATTTCTATAAACTTACAGAAAATGAAAAGAGAGCTAATGTTATTTTAAAAGTTAATAGTAAAATAACACAAAAGAAAAGAGTAGATTTCGTAACAGTACCTGAGGAAACAGAAGTAAAGAAAAGTACTTATGATAAAAAAGAAGGCTTTTTCGCTTTCCCAGAACCTAAAAGTAAAACTACTTACACAACTTACAAAAAAGTGCCTGTAGAAGGTACTTATGAAGTATATCAACTTAATCTTAGTTTTATTAAATTAAAAGATGATAAAAAAGTTGAGTCAATAAAAGCTGAAATGGAAGTTGAAGCAGATAATTTTGAGAAAAACATCGAAATTTTCATATCTAAATTTATTGAACAAATCAATTTTCAAAAAGAGATTCGAAACAGTAGAGTTGTTTGGACACAGAAATAAGGTGTAATATGATCGAAGTTAAAAAATTAAGTAAACATTATAATGATGGTGCAATTAAAGCCGTTGATAATATCTCCTTTAAGATAAATAAAGGTGAGATTGTAGGATTTTTAGGACCAAACGGAGCAGGAAAGAGTACTACTTTAAAACTGCTAACAGGATATATAAAGCCTACAAAGGGCGAGATAAAAATAGCCGATATAGATATTGTAAAAGATGGACTGAATGCTCGTAAGAAAATAGGTTATTTACCCGAATCAACAGCTCTATATCAAAATATGAAAGTTATCGAGTTTCTTAACTTTATAATAGAATCTAGGGAAATACCAAAAGATAAAGTTAAAGAGAGATTAGATTATGTTATTCATAAATTGGAACTGAATAGTAGAGCTTACCAAACTATTTCTTCGCTATCAAAGGGTTTTAAACAAAGAGTAGGTTTAGCTCAAGCTATAATTCACAATCCAGATTTTATAATTTTAGATGAACCTACCTCAGGTTTAGATCCTAATCAAGTTATTGAGATAAGAAATTTAATTAAAGAAATAAGCAGAGAAAAGACAGTTATTTTCTCTAGCCATATTCTTCAAGAAGTTGAAGCTTTATGTGACAAAATTATTATCATAAACAGAGGTAAAATTATCTCAATGGGATCTAAGGAAGAACTACATAAAGATAATTTGATAATAAATTTAACATTAAAAGGTGATTCTAAACTAATAATGGATTCATTAAAAAATTTAAAAGATATTAAACTAAACCTTTTAAATACTTTTAATAATTTAGTTAGAGTTAATATAGAGACACTAGAAGATAAAAGAGAAGAAATCTTTAATTGTGCAAAAAATAATAATTTTATTATTTTAGAAATGTTCAAAGAAAATGAAAGCTTAGAAAGTATATTTAAAAAGCTTACTTTAGAGGAGTAATTATGAAAAGAATATTTACAATTATGAGAAAAGAGATTTTTGAACATATTAATTCAGGACAATTATACATAGCAAGTATAGCTTTCTTGATAATTACAGGAGCTTTCTTTGCAGAATACCTTTTCCTAATAAATAGGTCAGATTTATATAATATATTTAGTATAATACCCTTTATACTGATGGTATTTGTTCCTATTTTAACAATGGGAAGTTTCTCTTCAGAACTAAACTCAGGAACAATTGAGTTACTTTTAACGCTCCCTTTTAAAGATAACGATATTTTATTGGGAAAATATTTAGGAAATATAATAACTTATTCTTTAGTACTATTTTCAACCTTAACTTATCCTTTAACTATCTTTATTCTAGGTAATCCTGACTTAGGTCAACTGTTTTCATCTTACTTAGCAGCGCTTATTTTAGGAATATCTTATATATCAGTGGGCATGTTTAGTTCCTCTTTAACTAAAAGTGGAGTAACAAGCTTTATAATAAGTTTTTGTATAATTTTTGTATTTATGTACTTAGGGCATATTTCTATTTTATTCCCAGGGATAATAGGACAATTTTTTAACCAATTATCAATCTTAAATAATTATAATAATATTTTAAAAGGTTTGTTAGATACAAAAACTTTAATATATTTTATAAGTTTTAATTTCTTTTTTCTGTATCTAGCAAGAATTTCTTTAGAAAGGAGAAATTAAAATGAAAAGACTTTTTTTAGAAAATATTTTATCAATAATAGTTGTATTTTTAATATTAACTTTCATTAATGCTTTATCCTCACTTTACTATATTAAATTTGATCTTACATCAAATAAAAAATACTCATTATCAAAAAGCACTAAAGAGATGCTCACCAATTTAAAGGATCCTGTAACTTTAAATGCTTACTTTAGCAAAAATGTTAATCCAGAACTCAGTGAAAGAGCAAGATATTTAGAGAATTTTTTAAATGAAATGAAAACTTATTCTAAAAATTTACACATAAATTTTATAGACCCTACAAGTTTAGATCAAATGGAAAAGCAAAAACTTCAATATGAAGGAGTAGTTCCTTTGCAGCTAGACTCTATAAAAAATGACAGTTACGAAACTTCTATAGGATATTTAGGTATAGTAATGAGATCTTTAGATAAAAAAGAAGTTATTCCAGCTCTTTTAAATGAAGAAAAAGCAGAATATGAACTTTTTAGTAAGCTATCCTTATTAACAAATCATAAAAATGGTGTTGTAACAATTTTAAACCTTAGTAACTTAGAAAAGACAAAAGATGAAAAAAGTTACTCTTTTAGTTCTTTAAATAAATCTGTAAGTGAACTTTACAAAGTGGAAGAATTTAAAGATTCAAAAGATCCAAATGTTATTATTGTTTTAGCAGCCGATAAAGAGGTAACAGATGAAGAACTTTTCACTTTAGATCAATATATTTTAAATGGTAAGAAGGTTATATTTACTTTAAGTAAGCATGCAGTAGATCTTTCACGAAATAACTCTAAAGAGATAAACAAAAAATTACAAGAATTTCTAAAACATTATGGAATAGAATTAGGTGAAAGTTTAGTTTATGATAATGTAAATGCAAGAATTCAAATCCAAACTTGGCTTCTACCAGTAGTGGTCAATTATCCTTATTTTATAATGGCTAATTCATTTAATAAAAATAATGTAATAACTAATTCTTTAAGTGGAGCTCTATTTCCATTTGCAACAGCAGTGAAATTTAATAACAAAGATGGCTTAAAATATGAAAGTTTGCTTAATAGTTCAAGACAAAGCTTTGAATACAGTGCATCTGATCTAAATCCTACAAAAAAAATATCATTGCCTGATAATCTAGTAAAAGGTCCTTTTTCACTAGGAGGTATAGTTCAAGGAAAGGTTGAAAGCTATTTTAAAGGAAAGAGACAAAATATAAAAGAAAACGGAGAAATTAATCTTACAATCTTTTCATCAATAGATGCAATTGATGACTATGCATTTTCATCTAATCAATCTCTTTTCATGAACGCTATTGATAATTATTTAGATAATAAAGATATGGTTCATATAAGAAACAAAAATATTACAGTTCCAAATCTTAAACCTTTAGCTTCTGTTGAAAGAACTATTGTAAAATACTTCAATATCATTTTTGCTCCTTTAGTTATAGCTGCTTTTGGTATAGTAAAATATTTTTCTAGAAGAAGAAAGGAGCATTTAAAATATGAGACTTATAAAAAATAGATTAGTTATTTC
>JAEWOZ010000039.1 GCA_023399505.1 Fusobacteriota bacterium
CGTCTCGTGGGCTCGGAGATGTGTATTAGAGACATGTTATATATATTAAGAAGGAAAACTAACGTCCGAAGAATGGAGTTGGGATATTTTTCTATTATTATATGTAATCCATTTTTTATACTATGAGTAGATAAGTATCTTTTCTCTACTTCTTTAAATTCTTCACTTATAATTTTTTCTCTTGTACTAGCAAGTGAATGAATTATAGTGTCAGTAGGTTTTACTAAAGAGACAAACTGCTTTATAATTAAACCTATTTCTGGAATTTGTTTTTCAAATGTTCTTTGTTTTTTCATATATTCTTTATCTATTGAATGAATGAGAACCAATGAAAATAACAAAAAAGATAAAGGGAAAATTAAAAGAATATTTATCTGACTTATCAAGCTAAAACAAAAACTTATTGCTAAAGATAATAAAATTGATAATATAATAACTAGTTCAATATTAATAGGTTCTTCTTTGAATTTCCAGCTAACTATTTCAAATTTTCTTTTTAATTCCTGAAAAAATATTCTTTTCTCAAAAAGAGACTTAATAAAATTGAACCTTCCCTTTTTTCGAGATTCTAATATCATATTTATTTGACTTTTATTTAATGGATAGAAACTACTTAAAATTAACAATACTATTATTGTTAAAATTGCATATGCTGAAATTAAATAAAATTTATAAAAATTTTTTTGAACATATATTAAATAATTCATAATACCTCGTTAATAAATTGTATATACCTCTTCAAAAATAAAATTGACTCTTTTTTTAACAGTAATTTTGTTTTTAAATTCATCGCTTCTGACAAATTTCATAAGAAATAATAAAGGGAAAACAAATCTTAAATCCACTTTAACTTTAAGCATAAAAGAATTATCTTGTTTTTCAGAATTTAAAATAATTAAATCAACTTGTAGATATGTCTCTTTAGTTTTATATAAATTTTTATTATTTAGTGCTTTTAATAAACCTTTTCCTCTATAAGAGTTTATAAATCTTTCTTTTATACTCTTCTCAATAGAATTTTCTAATTTCTTTTTGTATTCTTCTGAGTCATCACTTATTAATTTTCTTTTTGAAATATTAGTAGAATATATTTTTCTAATTATGACATCACTTATTTCTTCCCTTAATAAATTCATCTCCCAACCATAGATAAAAAATAAAAGAGTTGAAATTAAAAGCATAGTAGTTGAAGTAAAAATAATAAAAATACTCACAGCATTTCCATCTTCTTCATTATAAAAGTTTTTACATAATCTAATAAATCTCTTCTTGAAAATCTTCAACAAATATATCAAAAATTTCTCCCTCTCTTTCCTTAATTACTAAATTGTTAGAATCAAATATTTTCAAGTATAATCCTAATTTTTTTACGAAATAGAAATTAAAATTTTTGTTAGAAATATATTTTGTATTTTTTAAAGGATAATATATAAATTCTTCATTTCCGTATAGCTTATCTATTAAGTTTATATTTCTAATTTTTTTACCTATTATTATATTTCCTTTGTTAGTAATTCTTAGTTTATGCATTTTAATTATTTCATTTAAAAATTTATTGTATTCTCTCTGGTTATTTTTAAATTTTACTTTGGGGCTTGCCTTAGTATGTTCTTTTAAAGAGGGTGATTCATTTCTTATAACTTCTCGAAAATCTTTTACTTTTTTATTTAGTTTTTCAGTATCAGGCTCTTTATTTTTAAAAGAAATATTTTCTAAATTTCTTAAGTCTCTTTCTAGCTGCGCTTTAAAAAGCTTTTTATCCATAGCTTTCATTGCTTCAGTCACCTCTGTATTAAGGAAACTAAATAATATAAAAAATAAGATTAAAACCATTTTTAGACACCAAATAAAGCTACAACTAATTCTTTGATACTTTTGGACATTTTAAGAATATACATTGCTATTATACAACCTATTATAATCATTAATATTCCATAAATCCCATCAGCTTTTCTAATTTTCATCTCTACTTCTTAATCCCTTCATTTAAAGTTATAAAAATATAAGCTAAACTTTTAGGCTTGTATTTTAATATACCTCCTATTTTATAAGGCTTGTCTATCGTGTAAATTACTTCGAATACTTTAATATTTAAATCTTTCATTGATTTTTCTTCAAATTTAAAATTATTCCCTTCAAGAAATTCTTTTAAAATTTTGTTATCAACCTTTAAATAAGCATTTTCTTTTAAATTCTTTAATTCCTCTTTAAATTCTTTTTCTATATTCTCTTTACTCAATAAATTTTTAGATTGAACTAAACTTCTTATACTTATTCTGTTTGCTATCTCTCTCATATGATATTCAATACTAAAATAATTAGTTGTCATAATAATGATACATATGTAAATGACTATGAAAAAAGAAAGGAAAATAGAAGCAAATAAATAACTAATTTCACCCTCTGCTTTTTTTACACCATTTAATTTCATTTCCATTTTAACTTTTCCTTCAATTTTTTAAGGAAGGGTTTTTTAGGAAATATTTCTTCAAATATCTCAATTGAAAAGTTACTTTCAATTATTTTATAAAAAATTTTTCTATATTTATCTAACTCTTCTAAAGGAATATATTTGCGAGACGTGTTAAATATGCTATCCCAATTATGATCTGCTTTTTTTATTCCTATATGAGTCTCTATAATAAAAAGCTTGTTTTCTAAAATATGCTCAATACTCTTTCTATAATTCTTTTCATCGATATTTAGACTAAAAAGGCTAGATATTACCTTTTCTAAATCAAAACTCTCTACTATACTGTTATAATCATTATAAATTACGTCATATTTACTTTTTTCGAGTCCTACTTCTTCTATATATTCTTTTATCTGTATTATACTATTAGGATTTGGCGAAGTAACTAAAGCTACTTTATCTGAATGCCTAATTAAATAATCATTAACATATATATTTTTTTCGTTTGAAGTATCTGCTATTATTACATCATAATTTTCTCTAAGGACTTTAAAAAGTGAATCTGTAAAATTATAATTCGAATTTATTTTTTTAGGTATAATTGAAAAATTATCAGGAGCGAAGAGGATATCTATTCCTTCAAGCACCTCTCCTGTTAAATTAAGCTTTGGATTTTTAACTATAATGTCTTGTAGATAATCCTTATCGATATTATTAAAATTAGAAAAATATTCTACAATAGTATCTATTCTATTAGAATGTTGCCAAAATTCCCAAAAATACCTACTTAAAGAACCTTCACTTAAATTATAATCTACTAGTAATATCCTTTTATCTTTTTTATTAATCTTACTTAAAATATATCCTAAGTTGAAAGTTAAAAAACTTTTTCCTACTCCTCCTTTAGAGGACATAATGGATAATAGTTTCCCTCTATTAATATTATTCTTTTGTATCTTTTTTTCCTCAAGATCAAAGCTAGAATTTGAAAATCTGCTTAATAATAAATTCATTTCATTTGCATCAGCGGAATCTAAATACTTATCTATTTTATAGAACTGCTCATCCCCTTTAATTGAAACGTTGAAGCCACCCGCTCTTTTGTTTTCCACAGCAATTTTAACATGTATTTTAGACATGGAATCGTAGGCTACTAGAAAAAGTAAGGAAGGATAAGTAGGATTCGAGCCGAACTCTTGTATAGTTAAAATATTATTTTCATCTATAAGTACTTTTTTCTCAATTATATAACTTTTAACGTAGTTCTCATTATCATCGTTTGGTAAAAGTAAAAAAGCTTTCATATAATCCTCTAATTGCTAAAACTTTCTATTTGTATTTCTTTTTTAAGATCATATATTTTACCCTCTTTATATTCTCTTTCTATTTGCTCTGAGGAGACTACATCTAACTCTTTTTCTTTCATTTTTAAATAATTTAAGGGGTTAAATACTACTTTTACTTCTTGAACATACCTTTTTTCCAATTCGTATTTTTTAGCTAGATCAGAAGGAAGAACTATTACAATTGAGCTAATATAATCACCTGATTTATTAATATTAACGATAGGAACGTCTTTATATCTCACAACTAATTTAGTAACTTTTTTATTTATTTGATTTTCTGACTTAATGAACCAAATCTGAACTCTATCTTTCACTTGAACTCCTTGAGTAAATATTCGATCATTAATAGGAATATCAATCGAGATAGGAATTAAAAATTTATTATCGGCTACTTTACTTGAAATCTCAGAAATCAGATACTTCATGGGATCATTTATATTAGTTTTTAAAGTATTATGTGTAATAAAATCACCTATGTCTCTATTATATTTTATATAATTTTTCATAATTAAAAGCTGATTTTCTTGAGAAGCTTTTAAAAGTTTCATTTTTTCAAAAAACTCACTAGGAACTTTTAGTATTCCTATATAATCTGTAAAATTGCTTCTGTCTATTTTAGTGCCTTCTGGTATAAATTTAGAAGCTATATAAACTTCTTCTATTTTATAAATTATATTCATATAAGTTATTGTACTTAAAACAATAAATGCTACTAATAATATCAAAATCCATGTAAACATATTTTTCAATCTATTATTTATTATTAACAATTTCTCTCCTAAAGTTTTAATATAGAATGCTTTTAAATTCATGCTTTCTATTTGAAATTCAAAAATGTAATCATTTCTTTTTGTATTTTATATGTTCTTAGAAACACTATTTATGTCAAAATAGTTCGATTTACTTATAATATTTTATTTTTTAATTATCCATAGTTAATAGATATTTTATCATACTTAATACAAAGAAATTACTTCTTGATTTCCTAATAGTAATTTAGAAAGTATTTTCAAAAAGTCCAAAAATTTTAACTTTTTATTTAAAAATTTTTTTGAAAGAAATTTTTAAGATTTGGCTAGTATTTTTATTTGCTTTAAATTCTTCCGATCCTTTATCTCCTACTATTAGAATAATTTTAGAATTGAGAGTTATTAAAGGAATTGAATTTCTTAGGTCTTTAGGAATTTTTTTATCTATAAAATATTCTTTTAGTTTCTTAGTATATGAAAAGGCTAAAGGACAAAACTTATCACCTGAAAGTCTATTTCTTATCTTTATATTATCTAAATTTATTTTTTCCAAATCTGCATAATATGCTTTATCTTTTGAAATTTCATTAACAATTTCAGCTTTTATAATATAGTCATTAAATTTAATTTCTTTGTTTAGAATGAAGGACATTTCATTGTATGAAGTCTCAATTTTGTCTTGGACAGTAAGAAAATTATAACTTTTTCTTAAAATCTTATTTGTGCCTATATCTAATGAAAGAGTACCTGGCTTCTTTAGTATTTTTAAGGTGTTTTCTATCTTCTCCCTACTTATTTCAACATATTTTCTTAAAAAGTTGGATAATATTATTTTTTGATTGTAAATAGGTAAAGAGGTTAAAGAATTAATATTTAATTGATCATTAAGATTAAAATACTCTTCGGGAAAAGAATTAGCTTCTTCAATTAAATCTCTTAAATTTCTTTTAATTTTGGGATTATACTGTTCTAGTAATGGAATTAGTTCGTTTCTTATTTTATTCCTTGTATAAATATTTAACGAATTAGTATAATCTTTAAAATATTCTATTTTGTTCTCTTCTAAGTAGTTCAAAATTTCTTCTTTATAAAAATGTTTTAATAAAGGCCTTATAAATTTTTCTCTTAATGAAGGAATAGATTTTAGACCTTTCAAAGAAGTACCTCTTATTAATCTAAAAAGGAAGGTTTCTATATTATCATCTATATGGTGAGCTAATGCTACTTTTTCAACATTTTTAGAGATTTCTTCAAAGAAATTATAGCGCTCTTCTCTTGCTATTTCTTCTATACTTTTTCTTTTGTCTTTTGCTATAACGCTAATATTTAATGATTTTTTATGTAAAAAAAGAGCTTTTTCTTTAGCAATCTTTTTCACAAAATGCTCTTCCTCTTTAGAGTCTGTTCTCAAATTGTGATTTAAATAAGCTAATTCAATCTTTAAAGAGTATTCTTCTTTTATTTTTAAAAACATTTCTAATAAAAAAATGGAATCGCATCCTCCTGAAAAAGCAATTATAACCTTATCACCTTTACTTATATAATTTTCAACTTCTTTTTTAAATCTTAAAAAAAGCATATTAACTTCCTAACGTGATTTTATATAATTTTAATATATTCATTTAAGGGGTGCAAAAATAAAAAGCTCTTAAAGGTTTCTTATCCAAAAATATATTAAAACTTAAATTTCTCTTAATTTAAATGGAATACCTTCATAATAAACTATGCCATCTTTTACTTTTAATCTAAATTTTATAAAATTATCTAAGACTATATAAAATGATTTTCTATCTTTTATACCTTCAGAAGCTTCTGTTATATAAAGATCTAAATTCTTTATCTTTACTTTTTCTTCTACTGTTCCTCTTTTTTTAGTTTGAGTTAGAGTATACCCTTCAAAACTCATAAAAACTTTTCCATCTTTTACGAAAAGGTATCCTTTTTCTAGTATTGCCAGGATGTTCTTTTCAGCATTAAGTATCTCATTATACAACCTATCAAAATTATTGTTATTTATAACACAATCATAAATTAAACCTTCATTCACTCCAACTTGTAATCTTTTTTCTATATCGCATAGATATACAATAAGAGGTGAATATGATGAATTTAATAAAGAGACCAGATCTCCTACAAATTTCTCAACCTTTATAATTTGCTTTTCTTTGTTAACAACCTTTTCAGCATTTGTTATACTTTTAATAATTTTTTCACATTTTTCTTTTATAAACTTTTCCCCTTTATCTTGAATTACAAAAAGATTTCTATCTTTTAAAACTTCATCTCTTAAATAATGGTAAAAAAACTTTATACCTTTCTTTATTTCACTTTTAAAGTCTTTTAACTCCATCTTTCTTATTAGATTTTCATCTAATACTCTATAATAAAGATTGATAATAGCATTGTCTAGTTTTATGTGAGCTTGGTTAATTATTTTTTGTATTTTAGATTTCTTTTTTTGGGCAACTTCATTTATAAATTTTTCATCAATTTTTATTTTATAAACTGCTCTTTTATCTGCCTTTAACCTATCTGTATGTTTATAGTTTAAAAAACATGAAACAAGGTTTATAATAATGAAAAATTTGGTTATTAGCTTAATCAATTTTACACACTTCCAATATAACAAAAATTTAATTTTTAAATATAATATCATATATACAATGAAAAGTGAAATTTTATTATATCAAAAAGATACTTTACAATATCTTTTAATTGTGATAAAATTCTTTAAATTTTATATAAAAAGGAGAATGAATGAAAAAATATTTCTTATTATTAAGCCTAATAGCTTGCTCTCAAGCTAAAAATTTTGAGGAAATTAATAGAAAAGACAATTTAAAAAAGGAGGATGATTTTCTAATAGTTGATACCATAGATACAAACGATAAGGATTCTACTTATAAAATATTTGAAGATATAAAAAATTTAGTAGATAAGATAGCAGAGACTAAAATTAATAAAATTCTAAGCCTTATAGAGGAAAATAAAAATAAGTTCAAAAAAATGGAAGAAGAATTTCTAAAAGAACTTAAAGGAATTACACCACCTCAGCGTGCATTAAATCTAATTTTAGGTGATGTAGTCAATAGTATAAAAGTAACTGACATAAAAGAAGTTTTTGGAAATATAGAAAAGCATTTAACTAATGTCCAAAATAATATTATAATCCCTAAATATGCTAATAAGGAAAGTGAACAAGAGAATGAAAATATAACTCTAGGTATTAAACAGGTTATCCAATTCATTTTAGAACTCTTTAGAGAAAAAATTGATATGTTTCATACTTTATTATCTATAAAAGAAATAATTTCAGCCGAAATAGGACAAGATACTGCTAACAGTATTAGAAATAAGTTATATTATTTCTATACAGATCAAGAGGATACTGAAGATACTATAAAAAATTATATATTAAGCACAAAAGAAAGTGTTGAAGATATATGTAAGGATAATCTATCTATTTTCTTAGACGCAAAACTTAAAATAAATAAGTATGGAGGATTAGAATTAAACAATTTAGGGAATATCCTGTCAGGAAAATCTATAGTTTATAATGGATTAAGTTTAACCATTAAAGATAATAAAATCTTATTAGCTGGTGTACAAGTTAGATTAAAAAAATATAGTTTAAAATAAAAGAAGTTTCAAACTTCTTTTTTATTATAATTTTTAACATCTATAAAAGTTAATGTATTTAATTTTTCACATATCTTATTAGCTTTAGGCAATTTTTACAATGATCTTAGCAATTCTATAAGATTTCTTTTTGGTTAACTAAAGGATCATTTTTAAAATTTTTATCCTATTTTTTTAAATCCTTTCTTATTCACTCTTATAAAAAAGCATCTACCTTTTTTATTCATTTTTAAATAATAAATTTTTCTAACTTTTTATTTTTTAACATCTTTTAGGTATTTTCTTTTAAATTCTTCTACTATCTTGTTGTTAACATCTTCTTTTCCAATGTTTTCAACAAAATTAGGTTGTTCTTCTATCGGTATGTTTAATGATGTTACTATTGAATGATATGCTTCTGTTCTATATTCATATCCTGTCTCTTCATCTTTCTTATCTATTCCTTCTACTATTATATCTGCTATTCTTCTCTTTAATTTGCTATCTTTTACATCATTTATTACATATCCTAAATTAAATAATATTCTTGCTTTTACTCCAAAACTTTCTTCAACTTCATATCTTTCTACTGCTAGTAAAGCATATTCGCTTAATCTCATATATCCTAGTAAGCAAGCCATCACTTCTTCTCTTATATATTCATCTTTATGTTTACATAAGCTTGCTATATTATTTGCTAACTCCACTGCACTACAATATGATGCTAAA
>JAEWOZ010000077.1 GCA_023399505.1 Fusobacteriota bacterium
ACATTTTGCTGTAGAAAGGTCTTTTACAGGAATAGTAAAAATTTTATTAGAAAGTGGAGCTGATATAAATGTTACAAATTCAAGAGGTATTACACCATTTATAATTGCTTTGGAAAAGGGGGATAAAGAGCTAATATACTTAATGCTCAAAAATGGTGTAGATATAAAAAAAGATATTAAAGAAAATTGGAAGGTTTTAATGTCTTCTTTTAAAAGTTCAAGTTATAAAGAGTTAGTGGGACTTTTATTAGATGCAGGAGCAGATGTTAATGAAAAGTTCAATAGCTTACGTGGAAAAAGTCCATTAATGTTAGTTTCAGCTTATGGCCATAAAGAAATAGTAGAACTTTTATTAAATAGAGGAGCAAATATTAATGAAAGGAATACTTACCTAAACCTAGCTAGCAATGAAAGTGCTTTAACTTTAGCTTCAGCTTATGGCCATAAAGAAATAGTAGAACTTTTACTAGATCGAGGAATAAATATTAACGATAGAAATAGTCAATACAAGGGCCTTTTAATTTTAACCTCGGCTTATGGTCATAAAGATATAATAGAATTTTTATTAAGTAGAGGAGCAGATGTTAATTACAAAAATAATACTGGCCTTACAGCTTTAATTCAAGCTGCATCATGTGGGCTTAAAGATATAGTTAGTCTTTTAATAGATTCTGGCGCTCAAGTTAATGATAAAGACATTTATGGTAATACTGCTCTAAGTTATGCTATAGTGAACAGTCATAAACAAATAATAGAATTATTAATAAAAAAAGGTGCTTACTTTACTAAGGCTTTATTTCTGATTTTGAAGGGAAAAGGTCTTTTAAATTTGTTGATTTATGATTACAAAGGATTTAAGCCAAAACGATTCTTATCAATTTATAATCAAGCTTTAAAATGTAATGAAACTTTAAAAAGAGATTTTTTTAACTTTTTATTAGAAAAGATAAATATAAGAAGCTTATTCCTTTTGGACTCTTTTACATTTTCCTTGAAAAATTTATTGATAGATAGTTTTTTAAATTTAGAAGATCGTATTCAGCTTGACCATCCAAGTGTTTTAAAGAGAATGAGGTTAGATTTAATAGAATCATTTGCTGAATATTATAAGGATAAAATCAATAATAAACAAAATTTTAAAAATGAAATTAATTATTTTAAAAAAGATATATCATTTCTTATAAAAAATTATAAATTTTAAAACACACTTAAAAGTAAAATTTTATTGAAATTTTATTTAAAATAATGATAATTTATTTAATATAAAAATTTCAAAAGCTTTTTTAAAAAATAAATTTATGAGATAATATTTTAAATTATTAAAAATATTTATTATACTTTGCTTTTTAACTCTAATAATTAAATTATAGATTTCCTTTTGCTTAATTAGAATAGTAACTAATAAATTTTAATACAAGAATTAAATATAGCAGTTATCTTATATATTTAATTTCTTAGAGAGGAGAGAGGATGCCGATAATAATACTCCTAATTTTAAGTTGTTATAAAACAAATTTTAACTTTAAAAGTACTTACAAAACTAATTTTCCATATGAATTGACTGAAGCTTTAGATAAAAAAGATGAAGAAAAAGTTATAAATATTTTAAAAGAATATGAGAAAAACGGGAAACTTTATCAAATAAGAGGAACGGTAGAAGAATTAAATTCGACTATGCATATGTATGTTTTAGAACATTGGAAAGGACATACCTTCTTTTTTGACAGGTTAGTAGAAGAGACATTGCCAGCTAATAAAGATTATATAGTAAAAGAGGGGTATTATGGTGGAAATATACTACACTATATAATTTCTAGAGCAAATTCAAGTACATTAGATATCTTCCTTGAAAAATTGAAGAGAAATTCAATTAGCTTATTTGAATTAATAGAAAAGGTTGTTAATTTGAAAACTTTTCAATTTATGGCACCTTTTAAACATCTAAAGGAAGATATACTATTAACTCCTTTGATGTTAGCTATTCAAATAAATGACATAGAAATGGTACAAATTCTATTAAATAATAAAGCAAATCCGAACGAAACACAACTAACAAAGGGGATTAGTGCACTTATCTTCGCAACTATACATGGTAGAAAAGAAATTGTGCAGCTTCTTCTAGATAATGGTGCTGATTTTACACACATTACTTTAGATAAAACTCATGAAGATAAAGCTGTAAAAAATCTTAATGCAATAATGTGGGCAGCTAAATCAAGCCAAAGAGAGATTATTGATCTATTGATTGCTTATGATCGAAGAGGAGTTGTAAGAAAGTACTATAGAAATGAGCTTATTAAAAAGCGCCTAATGCAATCTTTAGCTCTTATAGCAAAAGTAGTAACTTCTATAGTAGCAGGTCAGCTTAAGGCTAATGTTAATGTAGACCTCGAAGGCAATTTTGATTTAACTACAGTTGAAAAATTTATTAAAGATGCCTTAGAGGAAATGAAAAAATTTAAAGAGGATGGTACTTGGTTAAAATATTATCCATATTTTGAGGAACAGGAAGATGTAAACTATTACTTGAAAAATTTTTCAAAATTATCTAGGAAAATGGATGAAATAAAAGAAGAATATGAAGAGAAACAAAAAACTATTCCATTAGAAGAAGATAAAAGAGGTTTTAGGTTCGATGAAAAAACAATTCTTTATAGAAAATGTTTAAAATTAAAGGATAAGCTTGTAGAGACTATGAATTATCATAATGAGATTAAAAACCATATAGAATCCTTAACACGAAATTTTGAAAACAATCGACGTTCCTTTTCTTATAGAAGAGATATTGAAAAAATTAGAATAGAGTGTGAGAAATTTATATTAGAGTCTAAAGAGCGTAAAGCCGAATTTGAAAATTTTCTAGTTAATCCTAATGCAATAGAGAAAGATATAAATGAAGAATATTATCATCTCTCTTTAGAGGGCTTAAGCTTTAGTCCTAAAGGGCTTGTCTCTAATAGAAAAAATTTTCAACATCTGAATTTAAAGAACATAGAAGGTAATTTAAGAAATCACTATAATAATAGAAAAAGATTTGAAGAATTTAAAATAGTTATTTTAAAAACTTTAAATTATAGAAATTTACTAAAGGAGTTACAATCAAATTATCGAGGTTGTTTTATATCATCAGAGGAAGATATAAAATATGCAATTGATAAAGGACTTTTAGACGAAAATAAAAAATATTGGATTAAAAAAAATAATAATCTTTTCCATTATTATTTAGATGGAAAAATAATTAATTGTTTAGGAATAGAAAATGATGTCCATGGAGTTTTAATTAAAAAATAGGAGAAATTATGTGTATTTTTTGTAAAATAATTAATAGAGAATTAAAAGCTGAGATAGTGTATGAAGATAATAATGTATTAGCATTTAAGGATATAAGACCTAAATCACCTGTACATATCTTAGTTATCCCTAAGGAACACATTCCTAGCTTGAATGAAGTAAATGAAAAGAATTCTCATTTAATTTCTAAAGTTATGGAAGCAATTCCAAAAGTAGCTAAAAAAGAGAAGATAGAAGATGGTTATAGAATAATTAATAATTGCGGTGCAAATGCAGGGCAAGAAGTATTCCATATACATTTTCATCTTCAAGTATAGGAGAATAAAAAATGTTAGGAATAGGAATAGTAGGTTTGCCAAATGTAGGTAAATCAACCTTATTTAATGCAATAACTTGCTCAAGTATAGAAGCAGCAAATTACCCTTTTTGTACTATAGAGCCTAATATGGGAATAGTAACTTTAAATGATGAACGTTTAAAAAAAGTAGCTGCTATTTCAAGCTCGCAAAATGTTCTTTATGCACCAGTAAAATTTGTAGATATTGCTGGATTAGTTAAAGGGGCTTCGAAAGGGGAAGGATTAGGAAATAAATTTCTTTCCCATATAAGAGAAGTAACAGCTATTTGCCAAGTTCTAAGATGTTTTGAAGATGAAAATGTTATCCATGTAGAGGGTACTGTAAATCCTATTAGAGATATAGAAATAATTAACGAAGAGCTTATTCTTTCGGATTTAGAAGTAGCAACCAAAGCCTTAGATAAACAACAAAAGTTATCTAAAGGTGATAATAAAGAGGCAAAAGCTTTAATACCTATTTTGGAAAAAGCTAAAAATCATTTAGATGAGATGAAGTTGCTAAATTCTTTGAAACTGTCTGATCAAGAGTTAGAATTTATAAAAGTTTATCAATTTTTAACCTTAAAGCCTATGATATTAGTAGCAAACGTTAAGGAAAATGAGTTAAATGGAAATGATTTAACTGCTAAAGTAAAAGAATACGCAAAAGAAAATAATCTTCCTATGATCATTATATCTTCTCAATTAGAATACGAAATTTCAAGATTGGAAGAGAGAGAAAGAGAAGAATTTTTAAAAGAGTATGGTTTAGAAGAATCTGGTTTAAGTGTATTAATAAAAGAATCTTATAAACTTTTAGACTTAATAAATTTCTTTACATCTGGTCCCAAGGAAACAAGAGCTTGGACAGTAAAAAAGGGTTCAACAGCGTTTGAGTCGGCAGCTGAGATACACACTGATATACAAAAAGGTTTCATTAGAGCAGAAGTAACATCTTATGACGATTTTATAAATACTCAGGGAAAAGCTAAAGAGAAGGGTCTAATGAGATTAGAAGGTAAAGATTATATTGTTAAAGATGCTGATGTAATCTATTTTAGATTTAATGTTTAAATTCCTATACCATAGGAATTTTTATTTTTTAAAATTTATGTAATAAATTGAGGAACTTTTTGTACTCAAAATTATATGAAATATTTACAAAAAAGTACATATATGTTATCGTAGTGTTAGGTTAATATATATAAATTGAAAACGTTGTCTGTTAAAAAAATTTATATATTCAATCTACTATTTATTGATTAAATTAAAACTTAATCAATGAAACATATTATAAGATTGAAATTTAATAAATAAGGAGAAAAAAATGTCAAAATTAATGACAGTTCTAGTTGTCGTTTTAAATGTTTTAGATCATGGTTTTGGTGGAAGATAAACCAATCCTATTTTAAGTTTTAAGTGGAATGATTAAATTATAAGAGGAGAGAAAATATGAAAATTTTCTTAATAATTTTTGCTTTTGTATATAATTCTTTAAATGCGAATGATAATAAAAAAGAGATTAAATATGACGGTTATGGAATTAATATATCTAAAAGTGTATTAATATTGGAAGATGAAAGTAAAAATTTAAAAGAAGAAGATATAGTAAAAGGATTACACGATAACAAGTTTAAAACTCATAATAGAGGGCTACTTTACTTATGGAATACTAAAGTAGATTATTATATTAAGATAGATGTTCTTAATAACACTAAAAAGAACGAACTCGAATTATATGGATGGTTTGGTCCAATAACTTTAACAAGTACTGATATTTCTGTAATTTACTTAGATAAGGGTAGATTAGTAAAAATTAAATT
>JAEWOZ010000117.1 GCA_023399505.1 Fusobacteriota bacterium
CTCCTCTTTTAAGTATCAATAACTCTTTAGAAGCAAATAGGCTATTTATAGAAATTGATTCTAAAAACTTATTGTATTCTTCTTCTATAGCTCCATCAAAAATTTTGACTATGGAATTTTCTTCTAAATTTTTTTTAATTTTTCTATATTCAATCCTTCTTGTATCATCACCGCATATTAAGTATATCAAGCTTTTCTCCCATTTTTATTTATAATACAATATTATCATTTGCTTATAATTGAGTCAATTAATTACCTTATTGAGACAATCAATTTTATATGTTAAAATTATTATTAAAATTAATAATTAAAAATTAAGGATTCATATTAAATGTTCATAGCAATCATATATATGATTTTAGCATTAAGTTCTTTTTATATTGATGAAGTAAAAGGGAATTATTCTAAAAATTTAAAAATAAATTTAAAAAATAAGACTATTTCTGTTATAGTTCCTGTTAGAAATGAAGAAAAAAGATTAGCAACAGTTCTTGAATCATTAGCATCTCAAAATTACTCTAAAGATTTTTTTGAGGTAATAATAGTTGATGACAGATCTACTGATTCTACTTACGAGATAGCTAAAAAATTTCAAGCTAATAATAGTAACTTTAAAATATTGAAAATAGAAAAAGAGCATTCTTTTCTTTCAGGGAAACAAAATGCTTTACATTCAGCAATTTTAAGTGCAAAGAGCGAAATAATATTTAATACAGATGCAGGATGTACAATGAAAAATGATTTTCTATTTGAACTTAATAAATTATTTTCTGAAGATGTAAATGTTGTACTTTGTAGACCAATTTGTATATTAAAGAATAGATCCTTTTTGGTTAAATTTCAAGGGATGACAGATAAGTTAATAGCTGATGGATTTATGATACCTGCTATGTTGAATTCACCTATAGCTGGAAGAGGCGCAGGTTTTGCATTTTTAAGAGAATGCTATTTAAGCTCAGGAGGGTATCCTAAGGTAGGGTATTCATTAATAGAAGATGAAGCTTTAATCAGACACTTTGCTAGAAACAAATTCAAGATAGTTGCAGGTAATAATCTAGTAGTAAGGAAAGAGCCTAAGGATAGTTGGCATGAGATGCTTATTCAACATAGAAGATGGGCTAGAGGTTCCTTAGAAACATTTAATCCCTTATTTTGTGCTAACTCTTTTTACTATCTATCTAGCATATTTTTTATTTATAAGATGTTCTTTGATTTTAAAGCTTACATTCCTGTGAAGATGTTGGCTGAATATATTTTTATTAGGAATATAAATAGAAGCGATGAAAGAATTCTTTCTCTTAAAGAAGAGATATTGCTTTCATTTTTATCACCCTTTTATTATATAACTGTTTTTACATATGCATTAATTCCTACACAAATAAAATGGAAGTGATATAATGATATTAATATATCTAATATTCTTTTATATTTTATATAGAATATCAATTACTGATACAAATTATGGGAAGATACCTAATTCTCTTTTGCTTCTTTTGCTCCTATTTGAAGTAATGTTTCTGAAGGCAAATCTCATATCAGGTTTTTACTATTCGTTTTCATTTTTTTTAATTTATCTTTTGGGTAATCTTTTTAAAAAAAATATTATCGGGGCAGGAGACATAAAAATGATCTTTACAGTTGGATCTATTTTAGATAGGGATATAGTAACTTTTTACTATTTTATATTTCTTGTTACGCTTTTTGCTCTCTTTTATTCAAGAGGTAAAAAAAGAATTCCTTTAGCTCCTTCTATTTCTTTAGCAACATTATTTTTACATTTCAGGAGATAAGATGTTTATTTTAATATATTTTATATTCTCTATCAACTTGTTCTCAATTCCAATAAGTCAAAAAATTATGATGGATGCTTCAGGCACTGTAATTTTAGGAAAAGGTAACAGAAGTTCCGAAATAGGCTCAATATCAAAATAGATGTTAGCTTTTATTACTTTAAACAAAATTGAAAATAAAGTAATAGGCCTAGAAGATAAAATTGTAGTTTTAAAAACGAGAATAGAATCTTTAAATAAACTTCTTAAGTTAAGGAATAAGGGGGAGTTTACAGTAAAAGAGCTTTTAACAGCCTTAATTCTCTTTGCTGATAATGGTGCTGCACTTGAGCTGAAGAGCTATATTGAAACAGAGGAAGATTTTATTAATGTAATGAATAACATAGCCCAGAGAGAAGGACTATACGATACTTTTTTTAATTCAGTTACAGGATATGGTAATAATAGCTCTAATTCCTCTACAGCTTATGATATAGCCAAATTAACAACTTCTTTAATAAATAACCCCATATACCTTGAGATATTAAGAAAAGCTAAAAAGATAAAATCAACAAGGAATGAAATATTTATGCTAAGGGATGACATTATAAAAGGTGAAATTTATCCTTTAGCCTCCTCTTACGTTGAAAAAAAGGGATATAGTTTAGTAGCATACGGAGAAGTTAACGAAATAAAACTTGTATTTGTAATTTTAAATTCTGATTTTGCTGTAAATAGAGATAAAGAAATTCAACTAATGATAAACTATGCAGCTAATCATTTAGAAGGTGTTATGATAGGAAGAAAAGGAGATATAGTGTTAGAAATTCCTTTATTAAATAACGGAAAAAAGTTAAAAGTTCTTCTAGGGAAAGATCTGATAGTTACTTTACCTCTTGAAAATACAGAACCTTCTAAAATAGTTAAAATATATAATTCTATTAACGCACCAATTTTTAAAGGTACAAAGGTTGGAGAGATAGAAGTAAGAAAAAATGGAAAAAGAATAGGCTTAGCTGATTTAGTAGCTGCAGAAGATGTTATCAAAGATAAGATAATTAAAAGAATTATCTCTTTCTTAACATTTGGTCTTTTCTAGTAGGAGTTGAAATGGCAAAAGAGCGTTTAAAACATATAATTATTTTTCTTTACGTAAGCTTTTTTTTAATATTTATTAATCTAATAAGAATTCAAATTATATCTCATTCATATTGGAATCATTTAGCTAATAGACAAAGCCATCTTTTATCAAGAGAAAGTGGTATAAGAGGGGAAATAAAAACTTCAGATGGGCTAGTTCTTGCTTACAATCTCTCTTGCTATAATATTGAGATAAATTCAACTTTAGTTAAAGATAGTAAATCTTTTATTAAATTTTTATCAAACCATTTAAAATTTGATAAAAAGAAAATTTCTAATTTACTTGAAGCTAAAAAGTATTTTGAACTAAATTTACAGATAGATGAAAATAAGAAAGATGAAATAGAAAAAAATGAAGATTTTAAAAAATTCAGTAGAGCTCTTTATTTTAGAGTAGTAAGCAAAAGGCTATACAATTCAGAAGACTATAAGCATTTAGTTGGTTTCGTACACGATAATAAAGGCGCACATGGAATAGAAAAAACTTACGAAGATTATCTTGCAGGTAGTTCAAGAATATTAAAAAGGCAAGTTTCAGCTACAGAATTTTACGAAGTAGATGTTGATCTTTCAAAACCTGTTATTGATGGTTCTAATATAGTTTTAACAATTGATAGTATTTTACAACATATACTAAGTGAAGAGTTACAAAAAGGATTAATAAAAAATCAAGCTCTTTCAGCAACAGGTATAATATTAAATCCTAAAAATGGAAAAATTTTAGCATTATCTTCACTACCTTTTTTATCTAATAAGTACTTAAGGAATAGAGCAATAGCTGATATTTATGAACCTGGTTCTGTTATAAAACCTCTAATTGTAGGAATAGCATTAGAGACTAAATCCATTGATAAAAACTATACATGCTATACAAATGGTTCTACTATTCTATATGGCAACATTATAAGAGACGAACCTGGATGCAAAAGAGGTAATTTAACTTTAGAAGAGGCAATTGGTTATTCTACTAACGTTGGAATGGTTAGTATCGTACAACAAATTGACTCTCATATGCTTTATGAGAGTTTAAAAAATTTCGGGTTTGGTTCTAAAACTAATATATCTTTATATGGTGAATCAAAAGGGATATTTTCAGATTTAAAAAAGTGGAATGCTGTTACAAAATCATATATGTCTTTTGGCTATAATATAGCATGTACTCCTTTGCAAGTTGTAATGGCATTCGCGTCTTTAGTTAACGGAGGGTATTTATATAAACCTCAAATTGTAGAGAGAATAGAATCTAAAGATGGTAAAAATAAAATTTTAGAAAAAGAGCTAGTGAGAAAAGTAATCTCAAAAGAGACTTCTGATTTTATAAAAAAAACACTTACTGCCTCTTACGAAAAAGGTACAGCAAGTGTTTATGCAAAAGTTAAAGGATACTCAATAGGTTGTAAAACAGGAACTACTAAAAAGATTAAAGAGGGTTCATATTCAAAAACATATGTTGCTACTTTTACTGCAGTTTATCCAGCTGAAGACCCTGAATACTTAATATTTATAAAAGTAGATGAACCAGGGGGAAAAAATATTTATGGTTCTAATGTAGCAGCACCTATATTTAGAAAAGTTTTTAAAAAATTAGCTAAATATAAAAATATTTTGCCTAGTTATGAAAAACCTATAGAATTAAATTAATGAAGGAGGAAACTATGAAATACTACTCTGTCTATGTTAAAGGAATGAAAAATCTCTTCACTTATAAGAGTTCAGAAGAATTAAAAGCTGGTGAATGGATCTTAGTTTCCTTTAGAAATAAAGATTCTTTAGGATTAGTTATTAAAGAGGAGATAGGGCAAAAATATGAATTTAATGTCCTAGAAATAAAATCTAAGCTTAATTTTCTTAATATCAGTAAAGAGTTACTAGAATTAATGTTATGGATAAGTGACTATTATTTATGTGATTTTAATGACACTTTAACACTTCTTTTTCCTAACACTTTAAGTTTAGACTCTAAAGAGAGAATTGTATTAGGTGATTTCGAACCTAAAAATGAAGAAGAAGAAATTTTAAAAAAGTACATGTCGAGAAAAGTAAGTGTAACTTTAAACACTTTAAAAAAGAATTTTAACCCTTTATTAATAAATAAACTTTTAGATAAAAAATCTCTTCTTACTACGAGAATAATAAGCTCAAAGGAGCTTCTCTCAAACACAGTTTCATTAAAAAAATATGAAAATGAAAAAGAGGTTAATCTTACAGAAAAACAGAAAGAAATTAAAGAAGAGATAATAAGAAGTCAGGAAAAATTTCATCTAATAAATGGAGTAACAGGCTCTGGTAAAACAGAAATATATATATCTTTAATAAAAGATGCTTTATCTAATGATCAAGGAGCTATTTTTCTATTACCTGAAATCTCACTTACAACACAATTTATTAGAAGATTCAAAGAAGAATTTAAAGATCATATATCTATTCTTCATAGTAAGCAAAAACCTAAAGAAAAAGAGGAAGAGTGGCTTTCAATTTATAAAGGTGAGAAGAAAGTTGTATTAGGGGTTAGATCTGCTATATTTGCACCTATTAAAAACTTAAAGTATATAATAATAGATGAAGAACACGAAACCTCTTATAAACAGGAAAATAGTCCTAGATACGACACAAAGCAGGTAGCAACTAAAAGAACTTTATTAGAAAATGCTAAACTGATTTTAGGATCAGCAACTCCAAGCATAGAAAGCAGCTATTATGCAGAAACCAAGGTTTTTAAAGCTTATTATCTAGAAAATAGATTTATGGACTATCCTATGCCGAATATCACTATTTTGGATATGCGTGCTGAACCTAAAAAAATATTAAGCAATGAGCTAATAAAAGCTGTCAATAAGAGATTAGAAAAAAAGGAACAAATTTTAATTATTACAAGGAGAAAGGGTTTTGCTTCATCTGTTCAATGTCTAGAATGTGGATTAGTAGAGAAGTGTAAAAGATGCTCAATATCTTTAACTTACTATAGATTTGGCAATAGCTTGAAATGTAACTATTGCGATTATGAAAGATCCTTTGTTAAAAAATGTAGCAATTGTGGGTCATTCAGCTTAAGACTATTAGGACAAGGTACAGAAAAAGTCTTTGAAAAAATTAATGAACATTTTCCTAATTCTAGGATAGTAAGAGTAGATTCGGAAGTTGCTAAAAACAGAGAAAATTATGAAAAGATTTATGAAGATTTCTTAAATAACAAATATGACATAATGGTAGGAACAAAATTAATAGCTAAAGGTTTCCATTTTCCAAATGTTACCTTAGTAGGAGTAATTGATATGGACTCACTATTATATTTTCCTGATTTTAGAGCTTCTGAAAGAACGTTTCAACTTTTAGTACAAGCATCTGGAAGATCTGGAAGATCAGAAAAAAGTGGAGAAGTAATTATTCAAAGCTATCTACCAGATCATTATGTTATTCAGCACTCTAAAAGAGGTAACTACTTCTCTTTTTACGAAGAGGAACTTTTAAATAGGAAGGATTTATCATATCCTCCTTATTGTAAGCTAATTAATATTATTGTATCTTCTACAGATGAAGAAAAGGCCTCTCAGGAAGCTACAAAAATTTCTAATATATTAAAAAGATTTTCTAATATATATGGTCCCTTAAAAGCACCTATATATATTATAAATAAAAGATTTAGATACCATATATTTATTAAGAGCAAAAGAGAAGACATATCCAAAATAAAAGATTTAATAAAAAAAATTATATTACCTTTAAAAAAAGGAAAAATAAGGGTTGTGGTTGATATAGAACCCATCAATTTATTATAGGAGAGAAAATGAGAATATTATTTATGGGAACACCTAAAATAGCTAAGGAAGCTTTAGAAGAATTAGTTAAATATCATCAAGTAATTGGTGTATTTACTAATCCTGACAGACCTAAAGATAGGGGATATCATGTAGCTTTTTCTGAAGTTAAGCAATTTTCTTTAGAAAATAATTTAAAAGTTTTTCAACCTTTAAATTTAAAAGGTTCATTAGAAATTATAAAAGAGCTTAGCCCTCAATTAATAGTGGTCGTGGCTTACGGAAAAATTTTACCTAAAGAGATATTAGAAATTCCTAAATTGGGATGTATAAATGTCCATACTTCACTTTTACCTAAGTATCGAGGTGCAGCACCTATTCATGCCCCTATCCTAGAGGGCGATGGAAAAACAGGTGTAACTATAATGTATATGAATGAAAAAATGGACGAGGGAGATATCATTCTTCAAGAAGAGACTCCAATTTATGACGAGGATAATTATTCTACTTTATATAATAGATTGTCTAATATAGGCTCAAAGTTGTTAATAAAAACTATCCATTTTATAGACAAGGGTAGAATAACTAGAGTAAAGCAAGACCATTCAAAAGCTACTTATACTAAAATGATAAAGAAAGATGATTCTATAATAGATTGGAATAAAAGTGCAAAAGAAATATTTAACTTAATAAAAGCATACAATCCTATATTACCTGCTAAAGCAACATTAAATGATAATGAATTTAAAATCTATGAAACAAAGATTATTAAATTTGACCAAAAATATTTAGATAAAAAAATAGGGGAAGTTGTTGAATTATCGAAAGAGGGCCCAATCATAAAAACAGGAGAAAATTTTTTAATTCTAACAAAGATAAAGCCAGCTAATAAAAGTATATTATCTGGCAAAGATATAATAAATGGTAAGTATATTAAGATAGGTGAAATATTCAAATAAAAAAGCTACTTTTAAAGTAGCTTTTAGTTTAGAAAGCTAACCTAAATTCTAGAAGTTTAACTCTAAAACTGGATAAAGTTTTTGAAGCTCTATATGCT
>JAEWOZ010000063.1 GCA_023399505.1 Fusobacteriota bacterium
TATCAGCTCCTGCTTCTATTAATTCCTTGGCTTCATCTGCTTCATTATTAATTACAGCTAAGACTAAATCCTCATCTATATCTTTGTTTCTAAAATCTACCTTTTTGGCGATTTTATTACACGAAAGCAATATAACTAATAGTATTATTTTTTTCAATTTCTCTCCTATTTTTAAATAGTTTGCAATGTTTAATAATATTTAAATTAAAATATAATTTAACACGTAAAGACTCTTTTAGCAAATTATTGAATGGGTTATTATATCATAAATTTAAAAAAAGCTTTTGATTAAGCTTCCTTAAAATCCTTTATAAAAATTTAAATATAACTATACAAATAAAAGATAACCAATTAATGGAAATTTTTTGAATAAAAAAAGCTATTAAAATTGCTTAATAACTTCTTCAAAAAGTTCCATAGGTAAATTTTGTAAAGAATAAAGAAGACTAATATAATTTTGTAGCTCATCTTTTATTTCTTGACTAACATTAATATTTTTATTTAATGATATAAATAAATGTATATAATCTTCTGCCATCTTTTTTATTATCATGTATGCTATCTTAGTATAATTTTCTTTCTTAAATTTATCTCTGCAAGATTCTAAACCTTGGCTTGTGTGAATAATAATTGTTTTACCACAATTATCTTTTCCATATATATTTGCACCTTTTTCTAACAATAATTTTGCCACTTCTATATGGCCCTCCTGAAACGCAAAGGTTAATGCTGTCCATTCTTCATCATCTTTCTCATTAACATTAGAGCCTTTTTCTAATAATAATTTTACCACATCTAAATAACCATTTTGAGAAGCCATCATTAATGCTGTATAACCGGTATTATTTTCATCATTAACATTAGAGCTTTTTTCTATTAATAATCTTACTATTTCTGGATGACCATTCTGAGAAGCTATCATTAATGCTGTCCATTCTTCGTCGTCTTTCTCATTAACGTTAGAGCCTTTTTCTAACAATAATTTTACCACATCTAAATAACCATTTTGAGAAGCTATCATTAATGCTGTATAACCGATATTATTTTTATCATTAACATTAGCCCCCTTTTCTAGTAATAACTTTACTATTTCTGTATAACCGTTCTGAGAAGCTATTATTAATGCTGTATAGCCGGTATTATTTTTATCATTAACATTAAAGTCTTTTTCTAACAATAATTTTACCACTTCTACATGACTATTCTTAGATGCAAACATTAATGCTGTCCAACCGCAAATGTCTTTATCATTAATATTAGAGCCTTTTTGCAATAATAGTTTTGCTACTTCTATATGACCATTCTTAGATGCAAACATTAAGGCTGTCCAGTCATATTCATCCTTTTCTTTAACATTAGCTCCTCCTTCTAACAATAATTTTACTACTTCTATATGACCCTCCTGAGATGCTCGCATTAATGCCGTCAAGCCATTCTTTTCTTTATCATTAACATTAGCTCCTATGTTTAGTAATAACCTTACCATTTCTATGTGACCTTTCTCTGAAGCATAAATTAATGCTGTACATCCATTATTGTTTCTATGATTAATATCAAATTTATAATCTTCGACTAGCATCTTAAATAAATCCATATTATTAGAAGCTGCTGAGATTATTAACCCGTTTCTGTTAAATTTATCTTTCACATCTGAAGGATTTATTTTATTCTTTTCTATAAACCTTTTTATTTCTTCTGCATTTGATATATAGCATAATAATAAGAAATATTTATTACTATCTATCAATCCTTCTTCTAATTTATACTTATCTTTAATTATATCTATTATGTCATAGTTAAAATCATCTAAAGCTAAATCATATATTCTTACTATATTCTCTTTATTTATTTCTACATCCTTCTCTAATAAAACTTTTACTATATCTAAATTTTTATTATCTAAGCTTGATTCTAAAATAGATTTATTATTATATATATGATTAATATTGGCACCATTATTTATAAGTTTTTTAGTTTTATCTGTTTTAATATTAATTATAGATAAAGCTAAATCCTCATTTATATCTTTATTTTTAAATCCAATATCTTTAATGACTTTATTGCACGAAAGCAAAAGGATTAATAGTATAATCTTCTTCATTTTTTCTCCTGTTTTTTATTGTTAAATTATTAATAATATTTAAATTAAAATATAATCTAACACTTAAAAAATTTTTTAGCAAATTATAAATTGAATGTTTTTATTTAATATTTAAAGAAAACAAAAAAGCTACCTATAGATAGAGCTTTTTTAAAAATTTCATAATAAAAAGTTTAATTAATAAAATATAAATTTATAATTAAAGAATATATACAATCAATTAAAGTTTTTCGATTTGAATAAAGAAGTTATTAAAATTTTTTAATGACTTCTTCAAATAGTTCTATGGGCAAATTTTGTAAGCAGTATAGGATATTAATATAATTATGCACTTCATCCTTTATTTCTTGATTGGCATTATTTTTATTTAAAGATATGAATAAATTTATATAATCTTCTGACATTTTTTTTATTATTATATAAGATATTTCTATTAAGTTATTTTTTTTAGACTTTTCTTTACAATTTTTTAGACTTTCACCTATATGAATAAAAATTTCTCTGAAAGAAAAATTTTCATCATAAATATTTGAACCTCGTTCTATTAATAATTTTAATGTTTCTAAAGATCCACGTTTTAATGCTATCATTAACGCTGTGTAACCATCATTTTTTTTATTACTAATATTAGATCCTTTTTTCAATAATAATTTTACTGTATCTTTATGATCATTCTGAGATGCCAACATTAGCGATGTCCAACCCTTTCCTTCTTTATCATCAATATTAGCACCTTTTTCTAACAACAATTCTACTATTTCTTTATATCCTTCCTCTGAGGCTATCATTAAAGCTGTATAACCATCATTCTCTTTATTATCAATATTAGCACCTTTTTCTAACAACAATTCCACTATTTCTTTATAACCATTCTGTGATGCTAGCATCAGTGCTGTCCAACCCTTTCCTTCTTTATCATCAACATTAGCTCCTTTCTCTATCAATAATTTTACTATTTCTTTATGACCGTTCTGAGATGCTATCGTTAACGCTGTATGACCATAATTCTCTTTATTATTAATATTAGACCCCTTTTCTAACAATAATTTTACTATTTCTTTATAGCCCTTCAATGTTGATATCATTAATGCCGTCCATTCTTTATCATCTTTGTCATCGACTTTGCCACCTTTTTCTATAATAAATTCCATAAGTGATTTATTATTAACATTAGAGGCTGTAATTAAAGGTGTTACTCCATTTTTATTTTTATGATTAATATCACATTTATAATTTTCAACTAGCATTCTAAATACTTCCATGTTATTAGAATTTGCTGAAATTATTAGCCCGTTTCTGCTGAATTTATCTCTCACATCTCTAGGATTTATTTTATTCTTTTCTATAAATCTTTTTACTTCTTCTTCATTTGATATATAGCATAATAGTAAAAAATATTTATTATTATCTATTAACCCTTCTTCTAATTTATACTTATCTTTAATTAGATCTATTACATCATATCTAAAATCTTCCAAAGATAAATCATATATCCTTACTATATTATCTTTATTTAATTTAGCATCTTTTTCTAATAGAACTTTTACTATATCTAAACTCTCTTTATACAAGCTTAATTCTAAAATAGATCTATTGTTATGTATATAATTAACATTTGCTCCTGCCTCTATTAATTCCTTGACTCTGTTTGTTTCCTTGTTAATTATAGCTAAGATTAAAAATTCATTAATATCTTTGTTCCTAAAATCTATATTTTTGGCAATTTTATTACATGAAAGTAGTAAAATTACTAATATTATTTTTTTCAATTTCTCTCCTTTTTTCAATTATTAAATTATTAATAATATTTAAATTAAAATATAATTTAACATTTACTAACTCTTTTAGCAAACTATGAGTTAAATATTTTCTATTTAATATTTACCGAAAGCAAAAATGCTTTCAGTTAATCCTCTCTAAAAATTTTTGTAATAAAAAATAATGAATGTTAAAGTGTATTTAAAACTTTTATATTCATTATTTTATAGCTAAGAAGTAAACAATCAATAAAATGAGTGAAGAAAGTTATTAAAATTTTTTAATAACTTCTTCAAATAGTTCTATAGGCAAATTCTGTAAAGAATAAAGGAAGTTGATATAATCGCGTGTACTATCTTTTATGTCTTGAGGTATATTAATCTTTTTACCTAAAGATGTAAATAAATGTATATAATCTTCTAGCATCTTTTTTAATATTAAGTATGCTATATGTATTCGAGAATCCTTTTCTTCTTTTAATTTATAGGTTTTTAAAAATTCACCTATATAAATA
>JAEWOZ010000116.1 GCA_023399505.1 Fusobacteriota bacterium
ATAGAGGAAGGTGCAAGCGTTAATCAAAAAAATAATGCTAAATGGACAGCGTTAATGTTTGCTTCTCAAAACGGCTATACAGAAATAGCAAAATTATTAATAAATAAAGGTGCTAGTATTGATAGTAAAAGTAGTAGTGGAACTACAGCATTAATGAAAGCTTCACAGTTTGGACATATAGAGATAGTAAAATTATTAATAAGAGCAGGTGCTAATATTAATGAAAAAAATAAAAGAGGGTACACAGCATTAATAGCAGCATTAAAAAATGCAAGTTTTGAAATAGTTAATACTCTAATAAATGAAGGAATAAATATTTATCAAAAAGATATGTCTAGTAAAACACCAATAGCTCACTTAGGTGAAAAACTTCAAACATCTAAAGAGAAATCTAAAAAAGATAAATTTATGGAAATAGCATACATAATAATAAGAAAAATGTCAGATGATTATATAAACTTATTTATATCTTTAAATAAAAATGTAAATATTATACAAGATATAAAAGATAATGTTCATAATCAAATCAATTTATTGTATTCTCTACAAAAACTACCTTCAGAACTTTTTGAAGAAATTATTAAGCATTGTAGCAGTTAATTATAAAAATAAACATGGTTAAAGATAACTTAAGAATATTTATTAGTAATTTTAAATATAATTTCTTATTAAGCGTCTCTTTTAATGATATAGCGTTTAGAGATAGAAATAAAAAAATTATTTTGGATAATAGTGTAAATGTTAAAGGCGAAATTGGAGATAAATTTTTAGCTGAAGCTTGTGAGAAAAAGAAAATGAAGATGATGGAGTTACTAATAGATAACGGTGCTGAAATTGATAATAGATTTTTGACTAACCTGTTTTTATTAAATAAAAAAGAAATATACAAGATATTAAGCTATATTATTTAAAATTAATCTTCTAATTATAAAATTACTCATATATATGTTTAATAGGCTGCCTTCAGGTATTTTAAACTTTACTAGCTTAAATCCCTTGTATATTTGGAACCTAATATACAAAAAGAGAGTTTATCAATAGAACTTTCACCAAAAACAACGGAGTTATATTCACTTGAAGATACTACAGGGATTCTAAAAATGAAGGTGATATATGTAAGCTTATTGTCAATTATAATAAGAGTAAAAGTAATAAATTTGAAGCCTATGAAGATAAAACTTTAATAAAGAATGAGAATTAATTAAGTTTTGAAATTGTAAAATATTTTGAAATTCTGGAAAGTGTTTATAATGAGTATAGTAGTTTTCAAAATTTTAAAAATAATTTCGGAAAATTATTGAATGAAGATAAAAAAAAAAGAAGATAACTTTTCAGATTTGTTTATAAAAAAACTTAAGCATCAAAGTGAAAATTAATATAAAAGATATTAAAAATTAAGTTAATAAGCTTTGAGAACTGTAAATTATTTACAGTTCTTTTATTTAATTTCATCTAAAAAAAATCAAAAACCATTTTTTGAAATCTTTAATATATTATAAAAATTTCAAAAATTTACATAAATATAAAACTATGTTATCATGAAATAGTAAAGGGTATAATAAATGTAAATTGAATATAAATGTTAATTATCTATACTTAACTCAATTAGATTATCATATTATCAAATTACAAAAAAAGATTATTAAATCTTAAGTTATTTAAATAAAAATTGTAAGTTAACTAAAATTATTTTGCTTAACTTTAGTTAAAAAGTTTCTCTATTTTTTAAATTAATTTATTTTTATTAATTTTAAGGAAAGAGTGTAACTTATGAATAAGTTAAATAAAATTCTTTTTCTGTTTACTATAATAAGTTGTTTAAAACAGATTAAAAATTTACAGATTAAAAACAAAGGTTTAAATGAAGAATTAGTATTTGCAATAGAATCAAATAATATATCTCTAATAGAAGCTTTAACAAATAGAGGCGCTAATATCAATTATTTACATAATGGTAAAACATTACTAGAGATAGCTGTTGATAAATGCGAAATACATGTTGTAAAATTTTTAATAGATAGAGGGGCTTTTATTGATGATGAAGACTATCTCTCTTTATTATTTGAAAATGCGGCCTCTAAAGGAGACGTAAAACTATTAAGATTTTTAATAGATAGAGGGGCTCGTATTGAGGGCTTAGTAAAAAACGGAATGACCGCATTGATGTACGCGTGTCAAAATGAAAATACTGAGGCAGTAGAAGAACTATTAAAAAAAGGTGCAAATGTCAATGCCAAAGATATATGGGGTAATACTTCTCTTGTTTATGCCGTATATAGCAAATGTTCGGATATTTCTCAAATATTATGTAAAAATGGAGCAAATATTAATGAAAAGAATATATATGGAGAAACTGTAATAACGTACGCTTTAAAGAATTTTAAAGCTAGAGCAATAGAGATATTTTCAAAATATTGTATTCATTCTAAGGGGGAGGCTTTTTAATTATAAATCATAAATTTGAAATAAAATACAAAGTTTTATATTTTAAAACTTTTTATTAATAATATTTAAGAATTGCAATAATTCGCAATTCTTTTTTTATTTTTAATTTTACAATATTTATAATTTTTGATAGGATTAGAAAAATAATGAGAAGAAGGTATAAAATGAAAAAATTGATATTAGTTTTATTTTTAATAACTAATTGTGTTAAAAATCATAATATTTTAAAAAATATAAAAAATACGTACAAGAATATAAATGAAGAGCTAATTTTAGCTATAAAAGAAGGTAAAATTTTTCAAGCTGCCTGTTTAATAAACGCAGGTGCTGATGTTAATTATGTTAATATAGATAATAAATCTGTTTTAGATATAGCTTTAGATAAAGGAGATATTAAAACAATAAAATTATTATTAGAAGAGGGAATTAAAATATCTGAGGAGAGGAATATATTAAAAATATACGAGCTAGCTTTAGATACTTCAAGATATGGAATAGTAGAATACGATATTATAAAGTTAATGGAAGATAAAGGATATAAACTAAGAGATAGAGTAATGGACAAAAACAAACATTTTTTAGCTCTCTGTTGTATTGCTAGTATTGAGGAGTTAAAGAAATTTATTGAATGCGAAAAAATAGAGCCTACTCAAAGTAAATCTGTACTAAACATTTGTTTGCATAATGAAAGAACAGATATAGCTAGATTCCTGATTGAAAATTATGATTTAGAATTAAATTTCAAAGATAAATATACTGGAAACAGCCCTTTACTCATTGCATGCGAAAAAGGTTATATGGATATTATAAATCTACTATTAGATCGAAATGTAGATGTTAATGAAGAAGATATTTATTACGAGAAAACAGCTCTTAATAAAGCTTGCTCTAACGACAATTTAGTCCTTGCAAAATTATTGATAGAAAAAGGTGCAAATGTTAATCATATAGACAACTTCTTAGGGAACACATCATTAATGTATGCTTCATGTGGATCTATAGAAATAGTAAGATTACTATTAGAACATAAAGCTGATATTAATATTAAAAACAAGTACAAAGGAACCGCTTTGAGTTATGCATGTTCAAAAGGTGATATAAGAATAGTAGAATTGTTATTAGATTCTAATATAGACATTAATGAAAATGATTATGCATTAGTATCTGCAGCTGAACAAGGAAATTTAGAAATTGTAAAATTATTATTAGAAAAAGGTTTTAATTTAAATGCTGAAGACAATAAAGGTTTTACACCCTTAATGAAAGCTATAGAGAATAATCATTCAGAAGTAGTAAAAATTTTATTAGAAAAAGGTGCTAATATTAATCATAGAAGTAAAGACGAAGAAGAGGTAACACCTTTAATGTTAGCATGTCAAAATTCAGATATAGATACTGTTAAACTAATGATAGAGAGGGGTGTTGATATTTTTGAAAAAAATAAAGAAGGCGCTACTTTAATATATTACGCCTCATTATATAACTATGGTAATGATCAGGAAAAAAAGGAAGATTTGATTGATATTCTATTAGATAAAGGACTAAATATAGATGAAAAAAGATATGATGGTTACACAGCTCTAATGTTAGCATCATTCGAAAATCAAGCTAATGCAACAAGATTATTATTAAAAAAAGGTGCAAAGATTGATAATGAAAATAATAATGGTTCTACAGCATTAATAATAGCTTCACAAGAAGGAAAAAAAGAGGTAGTTAAAATTTTATTAGAATCGGGTGCTAATATTGAACATAAAAACAAGTACGGCTCTAGTCCTTTAATTATAGCTTCAAAAAATGGCCATATAGAAATTGTAAAAATACTATTAGAAAAAGGAGCTAAAATTAATGAAAAGAATAATAATGGAAATAATTCCTTGATATTAGCCTCAACAGAAGAACACGAGGACATTGTCGAACTGCTATTGAAGAAAGGTGCTAACATTAACGAAAAGAATAAACTTGGACAGACAGCGCTAATGATAACTTCCAATGAAAAAAAGTTTGATATTGTAGAACTGTTATTGAAAAAAGGCGCCAACGTTAATGAAAAAAATGAAAAAGGAGAAACAGCTTTAACTTTAGCCTCAAAAAAGGGTAATCTAAAAGTAGTAAAAATTTTATTGGACGCAGAAGCTAATATTAATCACAAAGCTAATAATGGGTTGACATCATTAGCAATAGCATCTGCGAATAAT
>JAEWOZ010000124.1 GCA_023399505.1 Fusobacteriota bacterium
CCTTTCTACAGCAAAATGTAAAGCTTTATCTCCGTTTGCAATTTGTGAATTAGGATCGGCGCCATTTTCTAACAACAGTTTTACTATCTCTTTTTTGTTTTGCAAAATTGCCGAAAGTAAAGGACTATACCCATAAAGAGGTGAACAATTAACATCCCCTCCTGCATTTAAGAGCAATTTTACTATTTCTTCATTGCCCAAAATGCAAGCTTCTGTTAAAGAATTATTTATATAATCTTTAACATTATTATTATCTTTAATTTTGTCCAAAATTAATTTAAAGACTTCTATATGACCCTTAGAAATAGTATCTTTCAAATAATCAATACCAATTTCACCACCTGAATCTAATAATAATTTAACAATCTCCAAATGGCCTGATATGGAAGCTAAGTATAGGGCACTCCAACCATTTTTCTGCTTTGCGTTTATTTCAACCTTTCTTTCTATCAATTTTTTTACTAAATCTCTATGTCCATATTGTGCAGCAACCATTAATGGAGTCCAACCATTATAGAAAATGTAATCATTTGGAATTTTACTAAGCCATATCTCGTATATCTCTTTATAGGCCCCAAAATGCGTTAATAGCGTAAATTCAATTTTCTTTTTATTTTCATTATTCATAATCGCTATCTTATCTAAAAATAACTTTAATATATTTATATTATTGTTAAAGGAAGTTCTAGTTAATGAAATTAAAAAAAGGCCTGAGTTTTCATTATCAATTATATATTTATCTAACAAGAGAGTTACTATTTCTTCATTTCCTTTGAGAATTGCTAATGATATTGCATTTTGACGTAGAGTGTTTCCCTCTTCAATTTTTGCCCCTTTATCTATTAACAATTTTGCTATATCATTTTTATTATTGTATATTGATATCATCAAAGGGCTGTATCCTCTGATATCTTTGTTGTTAATATTAGCGCCTAGCTCTATTAAGATTTTTGCTATTTCTTTATAACCGTGCTTACAAGCAAAAAATAGTGCCGTTTCGGACTGGCTATTCTTATAGTTAACATCAGCTCCTTTTTCCAAAAGAAATTCAACTATCTCTTTCTGGCCATTTATGCAGCATAACATTAGCGCTGTTAAACCTTTATTAGATTTTTCATTTATGTTGACACCAGCATTTATTAACATTTTTGCTATTCTTTCATTTTTTACATCATATGAACCTAACATTAAAGCATTAAAGCCACTATTATCCTTAGTGTTTATATCAGACCCCTTATCTATTAAAATTTTAGCTATCTCTTCATTTTGATTTTTAGAAGCTAGCATAAGAGAAGTTAATCCACAATCGTTCTTTTCATTAATACTCAATCCTTTTTCTATCATAAGATTTACCACATTTTTAAAACCCTGCCTAGAAGCTAACATCATCGAGTTAAAACCTGAATCTGTCCTATCGTAAACATTTGCACCTTTTAATATCAGCAGCTCTGCTATATCTTCGTATCCAAAAGCTGAAGATAAAGTTAAAGCTGTATATCCTTTATTGCTTCTATCATTTATGGTTGCGCTATTTTCTATTAGAAACTCTACAATTTCTTTGTATCCTTTCATACAAGCTAACATTAAACAGCTAAAACCATGAGGCCCTTTGTAGTTAATATCCATCTTATAATCTTTAATAAATAATTTTACTATATCTATCTTGCCTCCCATTATTGCAATTATTAATCCATTCTTTCTCTCTTGATCATAAATTGCTATAGGATCTATACTTTTATTTTCTATAAATTCTTTTACTTTTTCCCTAGTTGAAGTGTAACATAAAAATAAGAAATATTTGGCACTATCAAAAGCACTTTCTTCTAATCTGTAACCCCTTTGTATCATTAAATCTAACAAAGAATAATTAAACTTATTTAGAGCCATATCATAAATTTTTATTATATTTCCTCTATTTGGATAGAAGCCTCTTTCTAATAATATTTTTATTATACTTTGGTTACCCGTCTCCATAGATAATTCTAATAAATCTTTGTTGTTAAATTTATAATTAATATCAGCGCCTTTTTCTAATAATTCTTCAAATTTGTTCTTGTCCCCTTCTTTCATTGCTAATATTAGGTCTTCATTTATGCCTTTATAAACAATATTTAAATTATTAATATTTTTTGCGCATGATACTATTAAAATAAGTAATATCAATTCTTTCATCCTTTATTGCCTCCTATAAATCTAGAATATTTTCTTAGTTTAACACTCTATTATAGATAGTATCAAACTTTTTAATGAAGTAAAAGAGAAGCTTAATATAAACCTCTCTTTTAACTATTATATAATTTATGAAAAATTTATTTTTATCTTTCGTACCAATCTACTATTGAAGAATATTTTTTATTAATATCTCTTATCTTATTTTTCAAATTTAGTTTATAACACACTTTTAAATATAAATTTATTAATTTATAATCAGTTGTACTATTATCAATAAGTTTTTCTAAAATTCCAAAGCACTTCTCGTAATTTCTACTATTAAAATTTTCTATTGCCTCTTCGTATTCCTTTTTATAACCTTCATTTTTGCTAATCATAGTTTCTTCAACTTTTTCTTCTTTTAAACTAGAATAAATATTCCCTGTTATATCTTCTAACATTTTAACATATTTTGGTATGGGAAATTTCTTTATTAAATCTTCAAGACTATTTTTATATTCTTTACCTCTTTCTTGTTGAGCAAATATTTTAAGTTTTTTATCGAAAAGCTTTTGAGAGAATTTTTTTTCTAACACTTCATTTAAAAATTTTATTTTATCTAAAGCAAAATCTGTTTTCATTTCTAAAACTTTTACGGAATACTTACTATCTTCATACCTCTCTAAAAACAAATCAAGAAATTCTAATAGTCTTTTACTTTCTCTTTTCTTTAACTCTTTTAAATAAAGGTAAAAATGTTTATCAGATGGAAATTCAAACTCTTTTTCGAAATCTTTTTGCATTACCATATATAACATATATTTCTCTAAAGAGGTTCTAGATTTTTGTAGCTCTTTGTTAAATATAAAAGTTGCTTGTTCTATATCATTTTTGAAAATATAATATATTATTTCTTCTAATACAGTTTTCAATTTTACAACTGATTCATTTTCCAAAAAAGTAAAATATTTAAAATATCCTTCTATGTCATAAAAATTCTTTATATTATTAAATAGATAAAAAGCTATATCATCTAAATTCTCATTAAACACTAATCGTTCTTGTTTATACTTAAGGTTCTTTTGTTTTAAAAGAATTTTAATTATTTCTTTTTTCCTCCTAGGGAAAATTTTAAAAAGTTTTTCAAAATGTTCTGAATTAATATATGTAATAACTATCTCTTCAAATGTTCCTAAATTCTTTATATCTTCGTTTATTCCTATAAGTTTTAAAACTTCTTTTATTTCTTCAAAATAGTTAAACTTAAAATCAAATTTTTCATTATATATATATTTTTTAACTGCTTCAATAGCTTTTTCTTTTTGATTGAGTTTTGCATAAAGTTTAGCTTTTACCAAAAAATCTTTCTCTTTAGAATCATTTAAATACATTAAAGCTAAATCATTTCTACCTAAAAAATAGTAGACTTTAGCTATTTCAAGTCCTCTCTTTTTATTTAATAGTTCTTCCAAATACTCTCCCGTCCTAAGATAGCATTCATTTGCATATGATTTAGAAAAAAGTGATAAAAAAATAAAAACAAAAAAGAAATTCATATTTAACCTCTTTCAATAGATAAAGAAGGCTTTGTCAGAGGATTTTTTAATATTTCTTTTCCATTTTTTATTAATTGATATGCGGCTGAAGCAATCATAGCACCATTGTCTAAACAAAGCTTTTTGGAAGGTATATAAACATTTATCAAATTCTTATTGCCTTCACTCTCTATTTTTTCTCTTAATAATGAGTTTGCGGCTACCCCTCCTGCAAGTATAAAATTTTTAATTTCATTATCTGAACAAGCTTTAATAGATTTACTAACTAGTATATCAACAACTTTTGCTTGAAAAGAGGCGCAGAGATCTTCAAGTTTAAAAGATTCTTTTTTAATAAAATTAAACATAAAAGTTTTCAACCCACTGAAACTAAAATTGTATCCTTCTACTTTAATATTAGGCATATCGATATTAGCTATTCCTTGAGCAGCTAATTTATCAATTACAGGTCCACCTGGAAAAGGTAAATCTAGCATTCTTCCAACTTTGTCATATGTTTCACCTGCAGCATCATCTAAAGTGTGGCCTATTTCTTTAAAATTATGATCCTCATCGATATGTATAAGCGAAGTATGACCACCTGAAACGATTAAGGCAACTGCAGGCAATGAGACCTCATTCTCAATAAAGGCTGAGTATATGTGGCCTTTAATATGATGTACAGGAACTAAAGGTATATTTGAAGAAAAGCTTAAACTTTTTGAAAAAGAAAAACCTACTAATAAGGATCCTATTAAACCTGGAGAATAAGTTGATGCTATATAATCTACATCTTTTATACTAATATTTGCTTGTTTAAGTGCCTCTTCGTAAACTAATGAAATATTTTCAATATGTTGACGCGCAGCTAACTCAGGAAAAATACCTCCATGCAAAGAGTGAACCTTATCC
>JAEWOZ010000132.1 GCA_023399505.1 Fusobacteriota bacterium
CTATAAATCCACATACTAAATTTAAAGCAGAAGTTTATGTATTAAGAAAAGAAGAAGGCGGTAGACATACACCTTTCTTCGCTGGATACAAACCACAATTCTATTTTAGAACAACAGACGTTACTGGAAGCATAATAAACTTCCTAACTAATGAAGGTAAAATAGCAGAGATGGTAATGCCAGGAGACAATGTAACAATAGAAGCTGAATTAATTGCTCCTATTGCTATGGAAAAAGGTTCAAAGTTTGCTATAAGAGAGGGTGGAAAAACTGTAGGTTCAGGAATTGTTACTGAAATTCAACAATAAACAGTTTTAATAGAGAGAAGCTCCTTATTATTGGAAAGGGGCTTCTCTTGAATAATTTAAGCTCAGAGAGGAAATATAATGAAACAAGAGAAAAAGTCTAAGATAAGAATATATTTAAAAGGTTATGATCATAGATTACTTGATAAATCCGCAAAAAAAATAACGGAGATAGTAACTAAAGCAGGTTCAAAAATATCAGGTCCTATACCTTTGCCAACAACAGTAAAAAGGTATACTGTTATCAAATCTCCTCACGTTAACAAAACTGCTAGAGAACAGTTTGAAATGAGAGTTCATAAAAGAATGTTAGAAGTAGTAGATTCTAATCCACAAGCTTTAAATGCACTTTCTTCTTTTAGCTTACCCTCAGGCGTAGGAATAGAAATAAAGCAGAAATAAAGAGGTAAAAAATGTTAGGAATTTTAGGAAAAAAAATTGGGATGACTCACGTTTATAAAGAAGGTAAATTTGTCCCTGTAACTCTAATTTCTTCAGGACCATGTAAAATAGTTTATACTAGGAGTAACGAAAAAAATGGTTATTCTTCAGTAGCATTAGGTTACGAAGATCAAAAAGAGCATAGAATTAGCAAAGCACTAAAAGGTGTATTTAAACAAGCAGGAATTGCTCCTCTTAAAAAAATTAAAGAATTTAGAGTTGAAGATTCTTCAAACTTTAAACTAGGGGATGAAATAAACATTGAAATGTTTAAAGATGTTAAGTATGTCGATGTAAGTGGTGATTCTAAAGGTAAAGGATTCCAAGGCGGTATGAAAAGACATGGCTACATGGGAGGTCCTGCATCTCATGGTGCTTCTCTATTCCATAGAGCAACTGGTTCTAGAGGTAGTAGAATAGGTAAAGTCCAAAAAGGAAAAACTGGGCCTGGAAGAATGGGACACGATAAAGTAACTAAACAAAGATTAGAAATTGTAGAAATAGATTTAGCTAATAATTTATTAATAGTTAAAGGATCTATTCCAGGAGCTAATAATAGTTATATAGTTGTAAAACCTTCTATTAAAGGTTAATATTTGGAGTAGATTATGATGAATATATATAACATAAAAGGTGAAAAATTAGGAGAACTTACTCCTAAAGATATTATAGTAAATGAAGAGCCTAATAAGGGAGTAGTTCATGAAGTGCTTGTAGCTGAGCTTGCCTCTTTTAGACAAGGTAGTGCTTCCACTAAAACAAGAGCAATGGTAAGAGGTGGCGGTAGAAAACCTTGGAGACAAAAAGGAACAGGTAGAGCCCGTCAAGGTTCTATAAGAGCTCCTCAATGGGTCGGTGGTGGATCTGTATTTGGACCTAAAACAGAAAAAGATCATACCAAAAAAGTAAATAAAAAAGTTAGAAAACTAGCTTTGAGATCTGTATTAGCAGATAAAATAAGAAATAATCAAATAATGATTTTAGATGATTACAATATAGAAACTCCTTCTACTAAAGCTGTAAAAGCATTTTTAGATAAATTAAATTTAAATAAAAATTTATTTGTTCTTGATAATACATTTAATGGTAATAACGAAAATCTTTACCTTTCTGCTAGAAATTTAAGAGATAATATAGTAATACAAGCTAAAGAAGCTGGTGTCTATTGGCTACTAAAATATAATAATATTATAGTAACAAAAGAAGCGTTAAAATACTTTGAGGAGGCTTTAGTATAATGGAAAATATTATAAAAAGAGCTCTTTTTACAGAAAAAGGAGAAGTACTAAAAGCTGCAAATAGATATATGTTTGAAGTAGATAAAAAAGCTAATAAAATTCAAATAAGAAAAGCTGTGGAATCTATTTTTAATGTAAAAGTGGAAAATGTAAGAACTTCCATCATTAAACCTACTACCAAAATGAAGTATGGTAAACCATACAAAACTTCATATATGAAGAAAGCAATTGTGAAATTAGCACCTGGTAGTCAAATAAACTTTAATATTTAAGAAAAAGGTGAAATAAAATGGCTATAAAAAAGCTAAAGCCAAATACAAGTGGTACTAGACACATGTCTGTTCTTGTTAGAGAAGACATAGATAAAGTAAGACCTCTTAAATCTTTAACAGCTCCTCTCAAGAGTGCATACGGAAGAGATATGTACGGACATAGAACAGCTGTTAATAGACAGAAAGGTCATAAAAGACTTTACAGAATTATAGATTTCAAAAGAAATAAATTAGAAGTCCCTGGTACAGTTGTAAGTATTGAATATGATCCAAATAGAACTGCGAATATAGCACTTGTTAGTTATATTGATGGTGAGAAAAGATATATTATTGCTCCTAATCAATTAAAAAAAGGTGAAAAAATAAGCTCAAGTGCTAGTGCTGAAATTAAACCTGGCAATTCTTTAAAGTTGAAAGATATTCCTATTGGTACTTTGATTTATAATATAGAAATGCAACCTAATAAAGGTGGACAATTAGTAAGATCGGCAGGTACATCAGCAAGACTTATTTCTAAGGAAGGTAAATACTGTTATATAGAATTACCTTCTAAAGAGTTAAGATTAATTCTTTCAGAGTGTAGAGCTACAATTGGAACTGTAAGTAATGCAGATCATGAATTAGAAGTTATAGGTAAAGCAGGACGTAATAGACATAAAGGTAGAAGGCCTCATGTAAGAGGAGCTGCCATGAATCCAGTTGACCATCCACATGGTGGTGGTGAAGGTAAAGCTCCAAGAGGTAGACATCCAGTAAGTGCTTGGGGTAAACCTGCTTTAGGTAAAAAGACTAGAGACAAAAAGAAAGCATCAACTAAATTTATCATCAGAAGAAAAAATGATCATAAATAATGAGAGGAGAGTAAAATGGCACGTTCTTTAAAAAAGAAACCATTTGTAAGTGAATCGCTTTTTAAAAAAGTTCAAAAATTAAATGAAGCGAATAAAAAAGAGGTTATAAAAACTTGGTCTAGAGATTCTACAATATATCCTGAATTTGTTGGACATACTTTTTCTGTTCACAATGGAAAGAAACATATTCCTGTTTATGTAAACGAAAGTATGGTAGGGCACAAATTAGGTGAATTTGCTTTAACTAGGACTTTCCACTCACATGCTGGAGCAAAGAAGGAGCAAAAATAATGGAAATAAAAGCTGAAGCTAGAAATATAAGATTAACCTCAAGAAAAGCTAGACAAGTAATAGATCTTATAAGAAATAAAACAGTACAAGAATCTTTATACATTCTAAAAAATGTAAATAAAAAAGCTTCTCCTATTATAGAAAAAGTGTTAAATTCTGCAGTATCAAATGCAGAGAATAATTTTAAATTAAATAGACAAAATCTATTTGTTTCTAAAGCTTATATAAATGCAGGTTCTATAATAAAAAGATTAAATCCAAGAGCACGTGGAAGAGCAGATACGATTCATAAGAAATTGAGTCATGTAACTATTTTTTTAAGTGAAAGGAAAGGTTAATTATTATGGGACAAAAAGTCGATCCTAGAGGTTTTAGATTAGGGATAACTAGAAAACACGATTCTAAATGGTATGCAGATAAAAAATCTTTTGCTGACCTTCTTCATGAAGATATTATACTAAGAGAATATATTGAAGAAAAATATAAAAGTGCAGAAATTTCTCGTGTATTTATAGAAAGACCTTCAAATGGTGAAGTTGATATCTTTATTCACTGTTATAGAGTTGGAGCTATAATTGGGAGAAAAGGTGAAGAATTAGAATCTTTGAAAAAACAACTTGAAAAGAAAGTTAAAGATAAAAAAATAAATATTAGGGTTCAAGAATTAAGTGATAGTAAGTTAGATGCTAAAGTTTTAGGTGAAATGATAGCAACCTCTATTGAGAAAAGAACTCCTTATAAAAAAGCAGTAAACCAAGCTTTAAATAGAGCTAAAAAAATTGGCTTAAAAGGTGTGAAAGTTTCAATTTCAGGTAGATTAAATGGAGCAGAAATTGCTAGAACAGAAGTATTTTCTTTTGGTAAAGTTCCTCTTCATACTTTACGTTATAAAATAGATTACGCAGTAGTAAGAGCACAAACAATTTCAGGAGTTATAGGACTTAAAATATGGCTTTCTGAAGGCGAGTTACTAGGTTAGGAGTCATAAAATGTTAATGCCAAAAAGAACTAAGTATAGAAAACAAATGAGAAATTCTTCTGTACTTAAAAGAAACGCTACAAAAGGTCATACTATTGAATTTGGAGAATTTGGATTACAAGCTTTAGAAGGAAAATGGATTACTAATAGACAAATTGAATCTGTAAGATTAACTTTAGCAAGACAATTTAAAAAAGCTGGTAAAGTATTTATAAGAATCTTCCCTGATAAACCTTTTACTAAAAAACCTTTAGAAGTAAGAATGGGTAGTGGTAAAGGTAATGTTGAAGGTTGGGTTGCAGTAGTGAAAAGAAATAGAGTAATGTTTGAAGTAGCTGGAGTTCCAGAAGAGCAAGCAAGAGAAGCATTGAGAAAGGCATCTCATAAGTTACCTATAAGAACAAAAATAGTTAAAAAAGAAGTTAGAGGTAATGATGAAAACAGTAAATTATAAAGAATTATCAATTGAAGAATTATCAAAAAAATCAACTGAATTAAAGAAAGAACTTTTTAATTTAAAATTCCAAAATAATTTAGGTCAATTAACTAATACTTCTTTAATAAGTAAAGTAAAAAAAGATATAGCTAGAATAAATACTTTTCTTACTTTAAAAGAAAAGAATCAATAAGGAGGATAACTTGATAGTAAAAAGTAGAAAAAAAATAAAAGAGGGTACAGTAGTTAGCAATAAAATGGATAAAACTATAGTAGTTTTAGAAGAGAGAAAAGTTACCCATCCTCTTTATAAAAAAAGTTTAAAAAGAAGTAAAAAATTTAAAGCTCATGATGAAACTAATTCTTGTAACATCGGTGACGTAGTAAGAATAGAAGAGACACGTCCATTAAGTAAAGAAAAAAGATGGCGTTTAGTAGAAGTT
>JAEWOZ010000018.1 GCA_023399505.1 Fusobacteriota bacterium
TATATGTTTTTTAAAGATACAGCAAATAAGACAAATCCTAATCAACATGATGGCCTAATAGGAAGTGGTAACTTATGTCAAGAATCATTTTCTAATTTTAGACCAAGCAAAGTTTCTAAGCAGGAAGTAAATAAGGAAACAGGTCAAATAGTTCAAAAAATAGAAGGCGGTTACGCTCATACATGTAATTTAACTTCTATAAATCTAGGGATAGTTTTAGATAAGGAAGAGCTTAAAGAAATTTGTAAGCTAGTAGTTAGAGTACTTGATAACACAATAGAACTTACTACAACTCCAGTAGGTGAAAGCCATTTCCATAATAATAGATATAGAACTATTGGAGTGGGTGCACTTGGATTAGCTGACTATTTAGCATATTATGAGCTGATGTACAACAAAGCTGCTAATGAAGTAGATAAACTATTCGAATTTATTACATACAACTGTATAAAGGAAAGTGTTAATTTAGCCAAAGAGAGAGGAAAATATTCTCAATTTGATGGTAGCGAATGGTCTAAAGGTCTAATTTTAGGAAAAGATAAAAAATGGTTTGAGAAAAATTCTGAAATGTCTCAAGAATGGAATAATCTAATTGATGAGATGAAAGAATATGGAATAAGAAATAGTCAAATTATGGCTATAGCTCCTAACACAAGTACGGCATTACTTCAAGGGTGTACTCCAAGCATTCTTCCAGTTTATAATAAATTCTTTATAGATAAAAATTCTAAAGGTGCTGTACCAATATGTCCTATATATATAAAAGAGAAGTTCTGGTATTACGCTGAAAATAAAAACCTTAATCAAAAAGAGGTTGTAGAAGTAGTATCTAGAATTCAAAAATGGATAGATCAAGGTATAAGCTTTGAAATGGTTTTCAACTTAAATCATGGAATTACAGCTAAAGATATGTATGAAACATATTTTGAAGCGTGGGCAAAAGGTTGCAAAACAATATATTACATAAGAACAATACAACAAGATAGTAGTGAAGCTGCAAAAAGAGAAGAATGTGTCTCTTGTGCAAATTAAAGGAGATGAATAATGAGTGTTGAGAAAAAGAAGCTTTTCAATCCTGAAGGTGAAGATACATTAAGCGAAAGAAAGATAGTTGGAGGTAATACAACAAATCTTTTTAACCTTAACAATACAGCATTTAAATGGGCTAATAAGATGTATAGAGTTATGATGGAGAATTTTTGGATTCCAGAAAAGGTAGACCTAACAATGGACGTTCAAGATTATTCAAGATTAACTGAACATGAGAAGAGAGCTTACGATGGAATATTATCTTTCTTAGTTTTCTTAGATAGTATTCAAACAAATAACTTACCAAAAGTTTCAGATTATATAACAGCTCCTGAAGTATCTTTGATATTAGCTATACAAACTTATCAAGAGGCTATACATAGCCAAAGCTATGCATATATTATAGATACGATAATTCCATCAAGTCATAGAGGCAATATATATGATTTTTGGAAAAATGATGAAATTCTTTTTAGAAGAAATAAATTCATAGCAGGTATTTATCAAGAATTTCAAGATGATAGTTCACTAGAAAATTTTTATAAGGTTTTAATAGCTGATTATCTTTTAGAAGCAATATATTTTTATAATGGTTTTAACTTCTTCTACTCTTTAGCAAGTAGAAATTTAATGCAAGGTACAGCAGACGTTATAAAATATATTAATAGAGATGAATTAACTCATGTTTTAATTTTTGGTAATATAATTAAAGAGGTTAAAAAAGAATATGGTGAAATAATTCCAGATTCAGAAGTTTATGAAATGTTTAAAACAGCTGTAGATCAAGAAATAGAATGGGCTAAACATATTCTAGGTGATAATATTATAGGTATAAATGGTAATACTACTGAAAAATATACAAAATATTTAGCTAACAGAAGGTTAATGAATTTAGGACTAAAGCCTATATATGAAGGCTTCAATGAAAATCCTTACTCTAAATTTGAAAAAATAGCAGATACTGAAGGTCAAGGAGATGTTAAAGCAAACTTTTTTGAAGGTACAGTAACAAGCTATAATATGGCAAGTTCAGTAAAAGGTTGGGATGATTTTTAAAACTAAGAATAAAAGCATACTTATAAAGTGTGCTTTTTGTTTTACAAAATTTTAAAAGTTTGCTAAAGCACAAAATATTAAAAATAGAGAAATTTTAAGCAAGGTTTTGATCTTTATATTAAAATAAAAGCGTTAGTTTACATTTAGTTGTAAATTTGATAACATTATTAAGTAATATTAAATTAAAATAAAAGTGTAAACAAAGAGGAAATTAAATGAAAATATTAATAATAATTTTATTTTTAAATAATAGTTGTGTTAAAAACAACAACATTTTAATTATGAAAGATAAAGATATTAATAATGATTTAATTAAAGCTATTATAAGAAACGAGATCGAAACGGTAGAAAAATTAATCAATGATGGCGCTAACGTTAATTACAGAGAAGAAAGGTCTACTCCCTTAATACATGCGTGTGAAGGCGGAAGTTTGGAGATTGTAGAACTATTGTTAGGAAAGGGTGCAAATGTCAACGATAAATGCGAATACGGAGATACTCCTTTAATATCGGCGTGTAATGGTGGCAATATAGGTATAGTAAAATTACTATTAAAAAAAGGCGCTAATATTAATGATAAGAATATTGAAGGAGGATGCGCCCTGACAGTAGCCTGCACAAAAGGTAATATAGATATAGCAAATTTATTATTAGAACATAGTGCTAATATTAACGATAGAAATAATCATGCATCAACCTCTTTAATGGTAGCTTGTAATAGAAATAATATAGATATAGTAAAATTACTATTAGAAAAGGGTGCTAATATTGAAGATAGAAATATTTACAATGAAAACCTTTTAATTTCTTCATGCAGTAATAGTAATATAGAAATGGTAAAATTTCTCTTAAGTGAAGGGTCTGATGTAAATAATAGAAACATTCATGGAGAAACTCCTTTAATAGTAGCTTGTAGTATAAATAATAGGGATAGTATAGTTATAGTAAAATTATTGTTAGAAGGAGGTGCTAATATAAACGAAAAAAATAACTATGAGGAAACTGCTTTAACTGTAGCATGCAATAGTGGCAATATGGATGTAGTGAAATTACTTCTAGATAAAGGTGCTGATGTTGATGAGAAATTTATTAATAAATTATCTTTGTACGAGAAGCAGATTTCCATAATAACGAAATATATTATAGAAAGAAGACTTTTGAATATAAATATATTAACTTATATATTTGAAAAAGATAATGATGATTTCAAGTATAAGTTCATAAAAAATATAAGTATAAATGATATTTTATACTTGATTAAAGAATTATTAATTGATCATTTATTAATAAGATCATTTAGCGTTTTATATGATTATTTAGAATTAGAAGATTCATTAAATCTAAAATTAGAGATATCTGAAATTGTCATTGAATATTATAATAACAAAAACAATAATATTGAAAATTATAGAGATAAATTTAGGAGTGAATTTAAGAAAATAGAACAGAAGCTTGTAATTTATATTAATGCAATTATAGGACTAGAATATCAAAATCCCAATTTATTTTTACAATCTTTAAATAATGCATTAAGAAACCATCATATTTCAAAAGAATTTAAAGAACTTATTATTAAGGAAATAAATAAAACTTATGCTGACGAAAATACTAGGGAAAGAAAAATGGATGATTTTGACCCTTATTCAGATTTAGGCTTAGACTCGAACAAGCATATTTATAAGAAAAGAAAACTTAATAATAACTAATGCAGTAGATTCTGTAAAGAATCTTATTACAGGTCATAATTTTATAAACTATTAAAATTAAAGTATACTGATTTAGTATGCTTTTTATTTATAAAATTCTAAAAATCTGCTACGATTATAATTAAATTAAAAAGAAAAACTCTCTTTTTATTCATATAAATTAGACTTTTAACAAGAGTTATCTAAATTATATATTTGAAAGGCATACTCCTCTTCAAGTATATGATAAAATATTCGTATCTGTTAAATTTTAAGAGAGGAGGTAATAAGAGGGTGAAACAAATGCAAATAAGTAACTCAGATTTTGGAAAATTTATTAAAAAGGACTACTATTATGTAGATAAATCTTTATTAATTGAAGAATTATTAAATAACCAAAATGAATTAATATTACTACCACGTCCAAGAAGATTCGGTAAAACACTTAATTTGTCGATGTTAAAATATTACTTTGATATAAGAGAAGACAATAAAGATTTATTTAAAGGATTAGAGATAGAAAAAAGGGATATATTTAATAAACATATAAATAAATATCCTACTATATATTTAACACTTAAAGAGGTTAAAGGTCTTTCTTGGGATAAAATATATGGATCATTTAAAGTAGAAATATCTGATTTATACAAAGAACATAAGTATTTATTAAAAAGTAATAAATTAGACAATTATGATAAAGAGTTGATAGATAAAATAATAAGAAGAGAAGTTGAACTTCAGGATTACGAGCGTAGTTTATATAAGTTATCAGAATATATGTATAAGCATTATGGAAAAGAGGTGGTAATATTATTAGATGAATACGATACGGTTATGAATAGCTTTTATGATAAAGATACATATAATAATATAGCAAGCTTTTTGAGAGGATTCATAGGAAGCGCATTTAAAGACAATAAATATTTATCTAAGGGAGTGATAACAGGCATATTGAGAATAGCTAAAGAATCTATATTTTCTGGTGCTAATAATATAGCTGTATATAATATATTGGATAATGATTTTAGTAATAAGTTTGGATTTACTGAAGATGAAGTTGCAAAAATATTGAAATATTTTGATTTAGAAAATAAGGCAGAAGAGGTGAGAAATTGGTACAATGGTTATACCTTTGGTAATAATGTTATATATAATCCTTTCTCTATTGCTAACTACGTGCAGACAAAAGCTTTAAAACTCTATTGGTTAAATACAAGTAATAATTCACTAATTGAAGATTTATTGATAAACTCAGATGAAAGTGTAAAAGAAAAATTGGAAGAACTTATAAAAGGCAATAGTATAAAAGAGAATATAGAAGAGAGTATAATTTTCAATGAAATAAATACTAGATATCTTTGGAGCTTATTATTATTTAGTGGATATCTTAAAGCTATTGAAGCTCCCAACGGTAAATATATATTATCCATTCCTAATAGAGAGATAGGAAAATTATATAATAAGATAATGGAAAAATATTTCACAGATCTAGTTCCAGAATTATCTAATATTATGGATAATATATCTCACTCTTTAGTGAGTAATGATATCGAAAATTTTAGTAAAGAATTTGAGAAATTATTAATTTCCAAAATAAGCTCTTATGATATTGGAAAAAGGAAAGAAGGAGTATATCATGTAATCCTATTATTGTCTTTATTAAGATTAGAACATAAAAATCAATACGAAGTGAAATCAAATGGTGAATCAGGGCATGGAAGATACGATATATGCGTAATACCAAAGAACAAGAATAAAACAGGATATATAATAGAAATAAAAGTGGCGAAAAAGAATGAAGATTTAAAGAATAAAGCCGAAAAAGCTATAAAGCAAATAGAAGAGAAGGAATATACTACAGAGTTAAAGAATAAATCCATTAAGAGTATTGTGTTATTGGGGATAGCTTTTGAAGGTAAAAGAATCTATATAATAGATAAAAAGATTTAATGAAATTATTTGGAAAAAGCATAATTAGTATATTATAATTTTTATATATAATTAATAAAGAGGAATGTTTTAAATGTTTATAATAACAATAGATGGCTTAGCTGCTAGCGGTAAAAGTAGTATCTCAAAGAATTTAGCAAAGATTTTAAATTTCCAACATATAGACGCAGGAATGTTTTTTAGAGCTGTAGCATTTTATTTAATCGATCAAAAGGTTAAGGATGAAGACATTTTAGAGGTATTGGAAAAAAATCCTCCTAAGCTAGTTTTTGAAGATGGAAAAACTTACCTGTTTGATAAAGATGTTACAGACTTATTAAAAAGTGTAGAAGTAACAAATTTAGCTTCTAAATTAGGAGCAATTGAATTAATTAAGAGTCATATTTATGAAATTGAAAGATCCTTGGTTAAAAATAAAAATTCCATAGTAAGTGGCCGAGATACAGGAAAAATGGTTTTTCCTAATGCAGATTTAAAATTCTTCATAACAGCTTCTTTAGAGAAAAGGGCTCAAAGAAGATTTTTAGATTATTTAAATCAAGATGGTTCGATGCCTTACGAAGAGATACTAGATAATCTTTCTAAAAGAGATAAATACGACGTAGAAAACAAAAGTTTAATTATTCCCAAAGATGCTATAGAAATTGATAATTCTAATGATGATTTAGTAGAAACAATTGATTATATGCTAGAAATTATTAGAACAAAGTATAAACAAAAAGTATGAAAATCATTCGAACTTTTCATACTTTTCTTTTTGATTAAAATTAATATCAGATATTATTTGTTTTTTTAACAGAGCTAAGTTTCTATAGTAGGCGTTAGGTAGAGAGTCTTGATGTTTATTGTCTTCTAAATCTATTAAATATAAAGTACTGTTATTTATAAAATAAAATATTCTTATTCTATCTTTCCTTATCTCATAAACTTTTGTATCTAATCCTTCTAGTAATTTAACATCTAATTTAAAATTGTTTTTCAAATTATCTAATTGTTCTTTAATAATTGCTCTAT
>JAEWOZ010000087.1 GCA_023399505.1 Fusobacteriota bacterium
ATAGAATTTGACAGGTTAAGTCTGTACAAAACAAAGCTTGAATTCACTAATTTAGCTAATGATAAAAATAAAGAGGCTTTTTTAAAATGGTTTATTGAAAACAGAGAAAGTTCATTAAAATATAAAAGAGAAGGATTAGAAGGGCTTATAGGAATTTATGAGAATTTAATTCCTATAGAAGAAATGCAAAACCTATATTTAGAAAACGGCTATTTAGATAAAGACACTATCCAGGATTTAATGTATCACATTTTATACGATAAAGAACCTGTACCAGCTGTAATTTTAGCAGCATACTGTGGTGCAACAGAATTAGCAAATGATATAGCAAGCATTTGCAAACATGAAGATGAATATGTTAGAGAAGAAGTAATGGCATGCTTATTAGGATATATGAGATTAAGTGATTATGCTTTATTAGCTGTAGAGAGATACGAAAAAGAGGATGATTTTGGAGTAAAAGCAAGAATATTATTTAATTTAGGATATGTAATAAATGATATAAAAGATTATAAATTAAAGAAAAGAGTAGCAGAAATAATACTAGAAGGATTGGATAAAAGAGATGAAGAGACAGGGTATGAATATAGAACAGAGGCGTATCATTCAATTGTAACAGCTTTAAATATACCTATAGAAGAGCAACCTAATTTTATAGAAAATATTAGAAGAGACAATATTAACAACGAGATATTAGAAGAATTTAAAAAAATACCTAAAAGATGTTAAAAAATAAAAAGTTAGAAAAATTTATTATTTAAAAATGAATAAAAAAGGTAGATGGTTTTTCATAGGAGGAAATAAGACGGAAACTAAAAAAATTAGAATAAAAATTTTAAAAGGTTCCTTTAGTTAATATGTAACTAACAAATTAGAAAAAATAGTTGATTACAGAAAAAGATTAGAGGAAGAAGAAACTATAAAAACTGATGATAAAGAAGATCTTGAAATCAGGAGATTCGTTATGCCTTTCAGTTTAGAACAAATGCAAGAAATGGCAGACAACTTGAATATTTCAGGAATAGCTTACGAAACAAAAATAGGTAAAGATGGTATAGCTCGTCTTTATCCAAAAGTAATTGTAAGTAAGGCAGATGAAAAAGGGCATAAACCAAAGAATGGTATGCATTCAAGAACTGATACTAAATTAGCAAATGGATCTTTTGAAAATACAGGTAACTGTTCTGGTGAAGGCAAACTAGTTACTGAAAAGATTGAGGAATTTGTTAACAATGCAATTAATCCAGAAGACAGTAATTCAGGTAATATGTCTTATTCTTCCGTAGATTTAAGTGCAGAAAATGCACTTTTAGATAATGGTGCTAATTTAACCTCTACTGATGGTATTACTGAAACAAATGTAGAAAACATGACCCAAATAGAAGTTATTTATCAAGATTCAAAAGGAAATATACATAAAAAGGCTGCTACAGTAGAGGGAAAAAAAGGAGTAAAGCAAAATGTAAAAAACAACCTTTTAATGCAAGGCGGCAAAATGTCTTCAACAGAAGGAGATGTTGATACTAAAGCAGGCACATTAAAAACAGATGGTCTTACAACAGAGCATGTAGTCGAAAGTAAAGGTAGCAAATCAAGCTTTACAGAAAAACTAAAAGGTACTATATTAGAAAATGAAGTAATTTCTAATAACGGTAATATTACTACCCAAGTCGAGAAAGATGCAGATTTGGGTGCTTTTAAATCAAGAGCAAAGAAAAAGAATATATTAAAGTCAGAGGGAGATATTAATACTAGACATACTAAAACTAAGGATACTGAATGTTCTAAACAAAATAATTAGTTATCTTCTACTTCCAATGAAAAAACTCAGGAAAAAGGCGTTGGAGTGATTATGGAAGGTGAAGAAATTCTCGCTGAAAGTAAAGGTAAGCAAACAGGATCTGGTATAAGTATGAAAGGAGGAAGGGGAAAGGTTAAAGGTGAAAGTGTTAATTGGAAACCTGAAGAATTAAAAAGCAGTAATAAAACAACAAATGGTAGTTGGTATGGTGGCTCAACTGTAACCGATGCATGGAATCAAGCAGCTAGTTTAGCGAAAGATGAAACTGCTAACAAAATAGACAGTAAAAGAGGAAGCAAAAGTTCTTTAGCAGATGTTACAAAAAGAGCTGGCAACACTATGGGTTTAATTAATAAAGCTGATAAAGCAGCCCAAGCTTTAAAACAGATTAAAAGTAAAAAAAGCTTGTCTCCAGCTGAAGGCCTTTTAAATGCTAGAATTGGATATCAAAGCACTACTACCACTACAAATATAGCGGAAGAAACTACTAATAGTTTAGAACTTAAAGAAAAACTTGAAATCGAAACAGAAGATAAAAAAGCAGATTTAGGAACCTCAAGTGTAAAAGCTCCTACTTTAGAAACAAATAGTAACATAAAAACAAGAGCCTCTCAAACTACTACAGAAGTTTCAACCACAGGTTGTTCTGTTGAAGTGGGAGGTGGAACATCAGGAGTAAATATAGGTGGTAGTTATTCAACTGATGATAGAAGGATGGTACAAGACAATAAGAGTACAGTCGTAGAAGTAAACAATTTAAAAAGTAGTAACACTTTTGAAATGAAAGGGGTAGATGGTGGAATAGAAAATGTAGAAGGAGGTGGTGAAGTAAGTAATAGTGATAGAAAAACTTATTATCAAGTTGACAGCTATAGTGGTAACGGAAGTATAGGAACAAGTTTTACTCCGCTTGGTACTGTTCCTAGTGTTAGTGTCGGAGGGAGCTTCGCAAAAGGTGATGCAGAAGAATATGAAAAACCTGATTATAAAGGTGTTGGAACTGTAAATCATGGAGTAAATAGAAATAATATAGTTGAAGGTGGCGCGCAACTAAATTCATCTCTATTTACACAACCATTTGACTTAGGTACTTTAGTTCAAGGAATAGATTCTTTAAGCTTTTCATATGGAGGGCAGGGAATTGAAATTAATGTAGCTGCTTTAAGAGGTTTTTGTGAAATTCTTCAGCTTGAGGATTCTAAAGCTAAAGCGATAAAAGAAGCACTCAAAAAAGAAGAAGAAAGAATAAAAAAAGAAATTGCTCAAACATTAAAAGAAAAATAAGAAAATAGACTAATGGAAGAAAATGCTGAAAAATCAGAAGAAAAGAAAAATAATGAAACGGAATATAAAAAAGGGAAAGAAGAAGTCAAAGTTAGAAACAGTCTTTTTTCCAAACCGTTACATGCAACTACTGCAGAAGTATGCGTTCAAGAAACCTCAAACGCATTAGAAACTATTATAAATAGCGTAGAAGATCTTACTATGAACATAGCAGTAGCAAAATTCCTGACTAAGATTGGAACAGTAGGTACAGAGTTTATAAAAGACTTAGCTAAAATTTCCCCAAGGGCTGCTGCGATGTGGATAGGTCAGTTCTCACCTGAAGCAGCAGTAGTAATTATAGAAAGGGCCGAAAAGCTTGTTAATAACCCAGCTGAATTAAAAGAGATAGCCAGCTATTTATTACAAAAAGGATATGAAACAGTAGTTAAAATAAATGAAATTGCTACTTGGATAAACGAAGGAAATGAAGCCAAAAGATTGAAAAAAGAGTACAAAAGTCAAAAAGAAGAATTAATTAAAGAAGCTTCTACAGAGAATAAGGAAAATATTTCTGAAACAAAAACTGAAGCTGACACATCTTCTGAAGTGACCGAAGAAAGGGCACAAAGCTGAGGTAATAAGAATGATGACAATGATGACAATGACAACAATAAAAAAGAAGATGAAATTAAAAACAATAATTCTTCTAAAAACTCTAATAATTTAAATAATTGTAAAAGAGATTTTAAGGATTTAAAAAATCCAAAAGACAATCTTCCACAAAACATTGATAAAATATTAAAAGGTTTGCCTTTAGTTTCAGATAAAGTAAAGAATGTTGCAAAGAGTGTATATGAAGCACTTCAAAAAGAATTTGGTGATAAGTTTAATATAACTTTTTCATCAGCATCTAGAGAAGGAAGAGGAATTATAATAATAGCAAAATTAATAGGCAAAGATAGTATTATTATAAGGATAATGGAAAATAGTAAAGCAAGACTTGAACCATATTTTAGAATTTCTCTTATGGAATTAAAAAAGTTTTTTGATGCTTCTGGTGAAGCAGTTAATAGTCTTGATCTTACTCATCTAGACTTAAGTAGATTTTCAACTAAAGATATAATAGATTTAGGAAGAAAAGTATTTGAATATGCTTTGAATTATTATAAATTAAAATAAGGTGGTATAAAAAATGGAACTTATAGACACAGGTTATGGTATATTAATGGCAGGAACTATATATGAATTTAATTTAGATTTATTAACAAAAAAGTTAACATTAAAAATATCTTTACAAATCTATGATCCTAAAAAAGAGTATACTAAAGAGGAAAGAAAAAGAATTGTATTAAGATACTATGAATTGAGATTAATAAATATTAAAAAATTAAATTTTGAAACTTTAGTGTTCAGACCAGGTTTTGGTGTTACATTAGAAGATATAGCAGTTTTTAAAATTAAAGATAATGAATATGAAGTAGGAATGGATATAGGAGGACATTTAGGAGATTTAGTTGTAAGATGCGAAAATCATGAGTTACTAGACCTTTTCGAAAATGAAATGGAGCATACTAAAGCTTATGAATTTTAACAAAGGAGAGCAAATGGAAGCAATTAAAAATTTAGAACTAATAAAAGAACTTATAAACGGTTATATATATGGATTTGATTATAATTTGAGGCTGAACAGCATCTTGATTAAAGTCCAGGTAATATCTTACTATGAAAAGCGTGTAAGAAGAATTAAATTTTGCGAATTAAAATTGTCAGAAGTAGCTAAGATAGATTATTTCGTTTTAGAAAAATCATTTGGAGTAGCTAAAATAATAGCTTTCAATATAAGTGAGGGAAAATATAAAGATAAACTATGGGGCGAAGAAGAAAATGTATATGATGTAAATATAAAGATATGGAATGATGAGCTAAATGTAAAGTGTAGAAATGTAATTATTAATTTAGTAAGTGATCAAAAATTTTAATATTAAAAGAGAAAAAGTACCTTTTAATAAAATAGGATGTAGATTGTTAATTTTTTCAAGCAACTTGATTTGATGGCTAAATGAATATAAAGTTTATAGCTCTTATTTTGAAATTTAAAAACAAAAATGAGTCTTGTATATAGCGATTAGGACACAAGTTATTGGATCTTTATGCAAAAGAAATGTATTATAATAAGACCTGTAATAGTGATAGAGGAGAGACGAGTGACAGCAATTAAAAATGTAAAACTTATAGATGATTTTATAAACGGACATGTATATGATTTTAATTATGATTTATTGATGAATAATTTTATAATAAGAGTAAAATTAGTAAATTATTATAATAGACATAATGAAAATGTAAGAAGAATAAGAATTTATGAAATAAAATTAAGATTAATGATTCAAATTGAGCATTCTGTTTTTGAAAAAGTATTTGAAAAAGATGCATTAACAGCTTTCAATATAAGTGAGGGAAAATATAAAGAAATTTATGAAGATAAGCAAGGGAGCATAGAACATCTATATGAAGAAAATGTATATAATTTAAATATAAAATTGGAAAATAATGAATTAAATTTAAAATGTAAAAATATAGTTATCGATTTGATTTTTGATAAAGAGATATGATGTTATTTAAAGTTGATTAATAATGTCTAAAGTTATGGCGCCTGAACTCCAATATTAGCTTTGAAGCATCAGAATCATTTTGTCCTGGATCAGGTAAGACAGGTAGAAAATAAAAAGAATAATGCCTCTAATGTACATAATAATTTTAATAATTACAATAAAAATAGTAAGAATACCAATAAGAATTCAAAGGGCAATAGTTCTTTAAATATTCAAAATAATATTCCTCAAAATATAGATCACTCTAAAAACCATTTACCGGATAATCCTTCAGTTAGAGGACATGTTTTTAGAGACAAAGAAGGCCATTTTCCTAAATATACTCAAGAAAATAAAAAATATTGGAGACAACATCTAAAAACTCTAAGAATTATTTAGGAAAATGTGCTCAGGGGAACGATTGGTATACTAAAAAGTTAAAAGATGGTCAACAAATATGGGTAGAGGTTAGCAATAATATTATAAAAGACGGTGGTTTAAATAAAATACCTAAACCTTAGAATCCGATAACGGGATTAAAAAGTCCTATTAAGCCAAAGCAATAACAAAAATACAGTTTTTAAAAATAGGAGTAAAAAATGGAAATGTGAATTTAAAGATAAAGGAGGATGCACACATAGGAGCTACTGAATTTGAAGCTTTCAAAGATGCTAATGTAGAAGGTAATAATATAAAACTTGAATTAGAAAGAGAAAAACATAGTTATTCTTCATCACAAGTAGGAATTTTAAATAAAACGTATGCCTCAGGATATGAAGAAAAAGGTATTAACAATGGATTTAAAGCTAATAATATAAACATTACAGCAGAGACAGTTGAAGGCCAAATACCTGATATAGAATTTAGTAAAACAGGTACAGCTAAGATGAAGGCAACTAAAAAAATTGATTTAATTAGTGAAAAATTAAAAAAGCATGATGAAATGGTTCATAATGGTTGTTCAAGTAATTTAACAGATTTAATTAACAACACAAAAGAGCTTTTAAATAATATGAATAAAACTTCCAAAGAAGAAAAAGATCCTTTAGATGAAGGAAGAGGAAGTAAGAGTTCTACTTATAATACAAGTGAAACTATAAATAAAGTTGTTAATGGTGCTTCTGAGGTTTTGGATGCAGA
>JAEWOZ010000045.1 GCA_023399505.1 Fusobacteriota bacterium
GTATATAGTTCACACATACTCTGGTCATGAATATAGAGTTAAAAGAAATCTCGAAGAGAGAATAAATAATCTAGGAGTTCAAAAACACATTCCTGAAGTTATTGTTCCCGACGAAGAAAAAGTGGAAATCAAGAGGAATAAAAAGAAAATCATTCCTCAGAAGTTCTTTCCTGGCTATGTTATGGTGAAAGTATTAGTGGAACCTATGGAGACTCCAAGTGGTATAGAGTATAAAATGGATAGCGATATATGGTATACAATTAGAAATACTCCAGGAGTTTCAGGATTTATTGGTACAGGATATTATCCTTCACCTTTGAGCGATGAAGAAGCTTTAAAGATATTAAACAGGATTAAACAAAAGAAAGAGGCAACTCCTAAATTTGAAATAAAAGTAGATCTTGGAGATGTAGTTCAGATAACTAAAGGTTCTTTTAATGGAACACAAGGTATAGTTAAAGCAATAGATGAAGAAAATGGCATTTTAAAATTAGAAATAGAAATATTTAATAGAAGAACTATCATTGAAGCTAGATTCGATGAAGTAAATCTTCTTTAATTTTAATTGGAGGTAAAATGGCTATAAGAAATGATGGAAGAGTAAAAGTTAAGCTTCAATTGCCCGGTGGAAAAGCAACTCCAGGTCAACAAGTTGGACAAGCTTTAGGTCAACATCAAATAAATTTAAAAAAATTCTGTGATGAATTTAATGAAAAAAGTAAAGATAAAATAGGTTATGTAGTTCCTGTAGAAATTACTATAAATAAAGATAAAACTTTTAGTTTGAACGTTAAAATACCTCCTATTTCTGATTTAATAAGAAAAGCTTTAAATATAGAAAAGGGAGCAAAAAACTCTAAAACTGATAAAATGGGTACTCTTACTACAATAAAAGTAGAAGAGATAGCTAAAATGAAATTGCCTGATTTAAACACAATATCTCTTGAAGCTGCATGTAAGATGGTCAGAGGTACTGCAAGAAGTATGGGCGTATTGGTGGAAGGATAGAGGAGCTTTAATAAATGAGAAAAGAATTAAATGTAGAAATAGATAGAGAAAAGTTTTACGGTTTAGAAGAAGCTTTAAACATTATAAAGCAAACGCAAAGAGCTAAATTTATTGAAAGTGTAGACCTTTCTTTAAAATTAGGTATAGATCCTAAAAAACCTGAACAGCAAATAAGAAACTCTTTTTCTCTACCAAACGGTAGTGGAAAGAAAAGAATCATAGTAGCTATAGTAAACGAAAAAGAAAAAAGCGAAGCTGAAAAAGCAGGTGCAGATTTCGTTGGTGGTGAAGATATAATAGATAAAATTAGTGACGGTTGGTTAGAATTTGATGTTATCGTTACTACACCAGAAATGATGCCAAAAATGGCTAGAGTTGGTAAGTTACTAGGAACAAAAGGACTTATGCCAAATGTAAAAGTAGGAACAGTTACAAAAGAAATAGGTAAAACCGTTGAAGAATTTAAAAAAGGTAAAATTTCTTTTAAAAGTGACAAATTTGGCGGATTAAATATACTAGTAGGAAAGAGTAATTTCTCATTAGAGGAATTGAAGCAAAATGTTAAGGCTTTTATGAAATATTTAATAAGCTTAAAGCCTCCTACTTCAAGAGGACAATTTATAAGAAGAGTTCATCTTTCACTTACAATGGGACCATCTGTTAAGCTTGATCCTCTTGTTCTGCAAAGAGAATCTTCTACTATGTAAGAAAGGAGTCTTTAATGGCTAGTCAGAAAAAAATAGATGAAGTAAAACAACTTACTGAAAAAATAAAAGCTGCTAAGGCTATCGTAATGCTTAATTACAAAGGTATAGATTGCCATCAATTGAATAAATTAAGAAAAATAGTAGCGCAAGCTGGAAATACTGAATATTTGGTAGCAAAAAATAGACTCTTTAAAATTGCATTAAAAAATGCTAAAATAGAGGAAAATTTTAGTGAAATTTTAAAAGGTCCTACTTCTTTCATATTAAGTTATGAAGATGTAATGATAGCACCAAAGATTTCTAAAGAATTTAAAGATGAAAGTAATTTTGTTGAAGTTAAAGGTGGCTTTCTAGAAAATAAAATAGTAGATGCTAATTTAATTCAAAGATTATCAGTTATACCTTCTAAAGAAGTATTGGTAGCTCAATTAATGGCTCTCATGAATAATCCTTTAGCAAGACTTTCAAATGTTTTAACACATTTATCAAAAACAAATAATGAAAACGAAAAAGAATAACCCGGAGGAAAAATGGAAAAAGTTACTACTCAAAATTTTGTAGATATAATAAAAAATATGACAGTTGTAGAGTTATCAGAAGCAGTTAAAGCTCTAGAAACTGAATTTGGAGTTTCAGCCGCATCATTAGCAAGCGCTCCAGCAGCAGGAAATGCCCCAGCTGCACAAGAAAAAAGTAGTTATGATGTTGTACTTAAGGCAGCAGGAGCAACTAAAATTAATGTAATAAAAATAGTTAATAAAATAGTAGAAGGTGGCTTAAAAGAAGCTAAAGATATTGTAGAAGGTGCTCTTCCTAAAACATTAAAATCTAACCTTCCTAAAGCTGAAGCAGAAGAATTGAAAAAACAATTACAAGAAGCAGGAGCTGAAGTAGAATTAAAATAAATCTAATTTAGATTTTATAATGAGACACTCTTCTGATGAAGGAGTGTCTCTTCGCCGTATTTGAGATAAAAATTTTTTAAACTATTAAGAATAGGAGCGCTATTAATGACAGCACTAATTCAAAGAATAAATTTTGGTAAAATAAAGGAAAGAGGAGAATTACCTCATTTTCTAGAATATCAACTTAACTCTTATGAGGATTTTCTTCAATTTGAAAAAGCGCCTGAGGAAAGAGAAAATAAGGGTTTGGAGCAAATATTAAGAGAATTTTTTCCTATTGAATCTACTTATGGAAATTTAAAATTGGAGTATATTAATTATAAACTTGATTATAATGATTTTCCTTTAAATGATGAAATGGAATGTAAGAAAAGAGCGAAAACTTATTCTTTAGCTTTAAAAGTTAAGTTAAGACTTATAGACAATAAGGGAAATACCCTTCAAGAGAATTGGGTATATTTTTGTGATGTTCCTAAAATGACAGATAGAGCTACTTTTATAATAAATGGAGCTGAAAGAGTTGTAGTAGCACAGCTTCACAGATCACCAGGTGTTTTTTTCGCTAAAGATATAAATATTCAATCAGGAAAAGATATATTTAGCGCAAGAATTATACCTTACAAAGGGACATGGATAGATATTGAAACAACTAAAGAAGATACAATAATTGTAAAAATAGATAGAAAAAAGAAAATTTCTCTTTCATTGTTTTTAAAATCTTTAGGTTTTTTCAAGAATAATATAGAGATTTTAGAATTTTTCTTTGAAAAGAAAAAAATAAATCTTAGAAAGATGAGAGATGAAGAAATAGAATCTATTTTAGAAGATAACTTTTTAGGCGAAGATTTAGCTGATGAAAATACAGGAGAGATCTTATTAGAAAAAGGTACCTATATAACTAAAGATTTAATTGATACTATTAAATCTTCACCTTCTATATCTTATTGGGAAGTTCCAGAAGAGAAGGTACTAATTGCTAATTCGTTAGCAAATGATAATTTATTAAAAGATGAGCCTGAAATTGAATTTTTTAAGAAAATTAGACCTAATGACATAGTAACATTAGATGGTGCTAAAAATTTTATTTATCAAAACTTTTTTGATTCTCAAAGATACGATTTTGGAGCTGTTGGAAGATACAAAATTAATCAAAGACTCAATCTAAACGTTCCTGAGGATCATGTTGCTTTAACACAAAAAGATATTTTAGCCTCTCTTAATTATGTTTTAGATTTGTTTAATGGAGAAGGTTATATAGATGATATAGACAGCCTTTCTTGCAGAAGAGTAAGAGGAATAGGAGAACTGTTAAGCATACAAGTTAAGTCGAGTTTATCTAGAATTGAAAGAAATGCAAAAGAAAAAATGGCTATGACTGATGCTATAACTTTAACCCCTCAAGCTATGCTAAATACTAAATTTTTACACTCCAGTATAATGGATTTTTTTGCTAGTGGTCAATTATCGCAGTTCATGGATCAAAGTAACCCTTTAGCAGAATTAACACATAAAAGAAGAATTAGCTCCTTAGGACCTGGAGGGTTATCAAGAGATAGAGCAACGTTCGATGTAAGAGACGTTCACTCTTCTCACTATGGAAGAATATGCCCTATTGAGACTCCAGAAGGACCAAATATAGGCCTTATAGTTTCTTTAGCTACTTATTCTAGAATAAATAAGTACGGTTTTATAGAAACGCCATATGCTAAAGTAGAAAATAGTAAAGTTTTATTTAATAAAATAGATTATTTAACATATGAAGAAGAAATTGCATATTTTATAGCTCAAGCAGATACCCCTGTTGAAGAAAATGGAAATATCTCTTCAGAAGAGGTAGTATGCAGATATGGTCATGAAGAAGTAGTAAATATATCTAAAGATAAAGTTAATTACATAGATCTTTCACCTAAACAATTAGTTTCTGTCTCATCAGCACTTATTCCTTTCCTAGAACATGACGATGCTAACAGAGCACTAACTGGTTCTAACATGCAACGTCAAGCGGTTCCTTTAATTAAAAATCAAGCCCCTTACGTTGGTACAGGAATGGAAAGAAAGACAGCTATTGATTCTGGTGTACTTATAATAGCTAAAGAAGAAGGCGTTGTTACAGCAGTAGATGCATCCAAAATTATTGTTAAGGGTAAAAAAGAAGAGACAGTTTATAGTCTAATGAACTTTGTTAGATCTAACCACGGAATGTCTATGAATCAAAAGCCTTTAGTTGATCTAGGACAAAAGGTAAAAAAAGGTGATATTCTTGCTGACGGACCTTCAACTGAAAGAGGAGATCTTTCACTAGGTAAAGATG
>JAEWOZ010000053.1 GCA_023399505.1 Fusobacteriota bacterium
TTTGATAATCCTGATAAGAAAACTAAGAACAAAATAATGTTTACTTATAGCATAGTAGAAGAGATGCTAAATTATTTAAAAGATATAACAAGAAAGAGTAGTAACAAAGTAAATATAAACATAATAAGTCAGATAGATAATGATTATGAGTTGTATGGACATATAAAGATAATAAGATCCATAATAAACCATTTCTTAACATATATGTATGACAGAGTTATAAAGCATAATATAGAATCAACGATAACAATAATAACAAGCTTAGAAGAGGGTAAGTTAAAGTTAGATGCTAAAGTAGAAGGGATAAGCATAGAATTAGAAAAGCTAAGAAAAGAATACAATAGTGAGGTACATAAAGTATTGCTAAATAGTACAAGAAGTAAGTTAGAACTAAAATCTAATGAGAACAATATAGAAATAGTATATCTATTAAATGTACTAACAAAAGAAGAGAAGAAAAGATTTAATATCAAGCACCTTGAATATGATGATGAGTATGAAGTAAATGAGACCTCTGAAGATATTTAAAAAAAGAGAAATTTTTAAATCATTTCTCTTTTTTATTGCTTTTTTATTTGTAAAATTTACATTAAATGGCCTTCATTTAATTATTTAAATGTTTTTAAAACAAGAAAAGAGAAGTATAATATAAGATGTATTATAAATATGGTAAGATATGATATTAAAAATATACTATGAGTGCCTAAAAAGGAGGCGAAAAATGTTAAGAATAATTTTGCCAATTTTACTAACAGTTTGTTGTAATAAGAGCACTATTAAAATAAATTTTTATAACAAAGGAATAAACGAGAACTTTATTAAATTTTGTAAAGATGGAGATAAAAATAAAGTAATAAAGTTATTAGATGAAGATATCGACGTTAATGTCAAAAACCAAGAAAATAAAGCGCCTATACACTATGCTACAATGTATGGATGGGAAGATGTGACAAGAGCTCTTATAGAAAAGGGAGCTAATATTTATATAAAGGATAAGGAAGATCAATCACCTTTAAGTTATGCTATATTATTCGAAAATAATAGGGTAATAAAATTGTTAATTGCAAATGGTGCAGATATCAATTTCAAAGATAATGAAGGTAATACACCATTAATGTCAGCTATAATTAGAAATAAAGAAAGCTTAGCTAAACTACTTATAAAATCAGGAGCAAGTGTTACTGATAAAGCTAATAATATGAAAACTGCCTTAATTTATGCTATTGAAGAGGGATATGTAGAGATAATACAGATGATATTAATGAAAGATGATGAGTCTGAATTAAGATATAAAGAAGAAATAGATAAATTAACAAAAGAGAGATATGATATTAATTTTAGAGATGGAGGAGGGAATATATCGCTAATAATAGCATCTTCTAAAGGTGAATTAGAAATAGTAAAAACATTACTAGAAAAAGGTGCTGATGTTAATAGTAAAAATAATAATGGAATTAGTTCATTAATGGTTTCTTCAAGATTAGGATATAAAAAGATAGTAAAATTATTGATAGAAAAAGGTGCAAATATTAATGATAAAGATATAAATAATTATACTGCACTGATTCATACCTTTGATAATGTTCAACTTGATTCAAAACTTACAGAAGTAATAAAAATACTTATAGAAAAAGGGTGTGATTATAATAATTCTAGTAACACTCAGAGTTTAATTTTATTTTACGCCTCAAAACACCAAAATTTGGAAATAATGGAAATATTATCGAAAAAAGGAATGGACATAGCTAGCTACGGTGGAAGAGCTTTAGTAAACGCTTTGGTAAAAGGAGATTTTCTATAGCAAATTTTCTCATTGAAAGAGGAGCAACTATTAATGATAAAAATGAAAATAATTGGGCTTTGCTTATTAGTAGTCTAAATAATATTAGGTTCAATCAAAAAATTAATAAACTTGTAAAAATACTAATAGAAAAGGAAATTAATTCTAATACTTCATATGATATTCAAATTTTACTTTTATCTTATGCTTCAAAAAAAGGAGATTTAGATACAATAGAAATATTATTGAAAAAAGGAATAGATATTTCTATTTATGCTGAAGAAGCTTTATTAAATGCTTCAATAAATGGACATTATCATATAGTGAATTTTCTTATAGAGAATGGATTAAGTGTAGATAATAAGGATGGTATAGAGGCTTTGAATAGTGCTTTAAAATATGGTCACATAGACATTGTAAAAATATTATTAGAAAAAGGAGTTGATATTAATAATAAAGATGAATTTAACATCTATATTACATTGGAAGCTGCTATAGAAAGCAGCAACGTTGAACTAGTAAAATTATTGGTAGAGAATGGAGCAAATATTTACAATAATTATATCAATCAAATTTCCCCATTGATGTACATAGCTAAACACCTCAGAGAATGTAATGAAGAATTTTATAGAGAAAAATATAAAGAGATGTCATACATTATAATAAGGAAGATGGCAGATGATTATATAAAATTGTTTATAAGTTTGAATAAAAATATAGAAACGCCTCAAAAAGCAAAGGATAAAATGAACAATTATATCAAGTTATTATATTCTTTACAAAATTTACCCGATAAGATATTTTTAGGAATTATTAAACATTTATATGAAGTAGAAGAGATATCTTAAGATATTTAATCAACTAGGAAAGAGAAATCTTATAATACTTCTTTTTATTTTCAAATAACTTTAAATCATCGTAATGAAACTGTATATCATATATTTAAAGATCTTCCTTTTAAATATATGATAAAATACAATTAAGTAACTTTTATAGAAAGATTATTAATCAGAAAATAAAATGATAAAAGTAATAATTTATGGCCCTACAGCAGTAGGCAAAACTTCATTATCCTTATCTTTAGCCAAGAAATTAAATGCTGAAATTATATCAGCTGATTCAATGCAAGTTTATAAATATATGAACATTGGTACTGCAAAGATAAAAGATAATCAAAAAGAGGGAATAACTCATCATTTAATAGATATTTTAGAACCTAATGAAAAATTTAACGTCTCTATGTTCGTAGAAAATGTTGAAAATATTTTGAAAGATTTGAAAAATAGAGGGAAGAATGCTATAATAGTCGGCGGAACAGCACTTTATATTAGAGCTTTATTAAATGGACTTTCAGAAGCTCCTTCTAGTGATTTAAAAATAAGAGAAGAGTTAATGAAAAAAGATAAAGAAGAACTTCATAAAGAATTATTGAAGATTGATCCTGAAGCTTTAGAGAAAATACCTTTAAATAACAAGATAAGATTAGCAAGAGCTTTAGAAGTTTATTATATTTCAGGTAAAAAGTTTTCTTCATATAATCAAGATTATTCAAAGAAAATTAAAAATGATTTTTATAAATATTTTATCTTTTTAGATAGAGAGACACTTTATGAAAGAATAAATGAGAGAGTCAATTTAATGATAAAGGAAGGTCTAATAGAAGAAGCTAAATTTTTATACAATAAGTATGGAGAAATTGAAGCAATTGGTTATAAAGAGTTATTTAGCTACTTTAAAAATGAAACTTCATTAGAATTTTCCATAAATGAGATAAAAAAACATAGCCGTAATTATGCTAAAAGGCAGCTTACATGGCTAAATAATATGAAGGATTTTAAGCTTATAAATGTTGAAAAAGAAGATCCTTTAAGTTACATATTAGAAGATATTAAAAATAAAATGGAGGAATAATGGGACCAGATGCATTTACTTTATTTGGATTTCCTATAAAGTATTATAGTTTAATGTATATCTTAGCACTTCTAGTTGCTATAAGAGTAGGAAAATATGAAGCTAAAAAATATGGAATAGCCCCAAAATTAATAGAAGAGGCTGGAACATGGGTTATATTTTCAGGAATTATTGGAGCAAGAATAACCTATATTATAGGTGAATGGAGCTATTATAAAGATAATCTAATAGAAATAATAGCAATATGGAGAGGTATTAGAGGATTAGCAATTCATGGTGGTATTTTAGGCGCTGCAATAGGTATTTTACTTTTCTCAAGAAAATATAAAATATCAGTATGGAGAATATTTGATATAGCAGTAGCTCCTACTTTATTAGGACAAGCTTTTGGAAGAATAGGAAATCTTATGAACGGAGAAGCTCACGGAGTTCCTACTTTTACACCTTTAAAAGTTTTATTAAAAAGTAATTTTAGTCAATGGTGGCTTGTAAATAAAGATAAAGTGGATTTAAATTTGAAAGAATTAGTTCCTTGGGGAATAGTATTTCCTCCAGGTACACCAGCAGGTGATGAATTTCCTAACATTCCAGTTCATCCTACAATGATATATGAGATGATTTTAAACGTTATTGGTGCCGCGTTACTTTTCTTCTATTTTAGAAAAAAAGATATGCCTTCAGGTTACTTAGCTGCAATATATATGATAATGTATGCAGTTATTAGAACTATTGTTACAATATTTAGAGCAGATGAATGGTTTGTCTATGGTATTAATGTTTCAATATTGTTTAATATCTTATTCGTTATGATTGCTTTAGCAGTATTTTATGTAAGAAGAGGAAGCAAAGAGAGACTTTAGTCTCTTTTTTTATACTAAAAATAAAAATTGTTTTTTTACTTTTGACTCTTGCTATGCTATAATTAAAAGAAAACCAAGGGTTAGGTAAATGTTAGATTATAGAGTAAGTTTATTATTTTTAGTTATTATTTTTATTGCAATTTTTTTAGTTTTAGTGAAATTTTTATTAGAAAAACTTTTAATAAATTTTCTTGATAAAATTGCAAAAGAGAGTAAAACTTCAAAAGAAGAATTTATAAATGCTTATAAGGTTAATTCGGAGCATTTAATAGAAAGAATAAAAGATTTAAGTGATTCCAATAACAAATTTGAATTGAGAGTTATTTCAAATTTTGAAAATCTTTTCAGTAGAATTATTGATAATTTCTCATCATTTAATAAAGGGATAGATGAAAAAATAAATATTTTAAATAATATTATATCTGATAATTCATTCAAAAATAGAGAAGAACTTTCAAAGTCCCTTTTCTCTTTCAAAGACTCTATAAATTCAAGTATTATAGAAATATCAAAAGTTCAACAAAAACAATTAGCTGATTTTTCAAGCCAATTATCTAATCTAACAGAAAGTAATAAAATAAATCTAGATAAAATGAGAGATTCTATTCAAACTCAACTTTCTTCTTTACAATCTGATAATAACAAAGAATTAGAAAAAATGAGGGAAGTTGTAAATGAAAAGCTACATTCTACTTTAGAAAAAAGATTAGGTGACTCTTTTAAAATAGTAAGTGATAGATTAGAAATAGTTCATAAAGGTCTAGGAGAGATGCAGACTTTAGCTTCTGGAGTAGGAGATTTAAAAAAAATCTTAACTAATGTTAAAACTAGAGGTACTTGGGGAGAAATACAATTAGAAAATATTTTAACTCAAATACTAACTACAGAACAATTTGAAAAAAACTTTGCTGTTAATAAGAATAGCGCTGAGAGAGTTGAATTTGCAATAAAGATACCTAATAATGAAAAAGAGTATTTATTCCTTCCTATAGACTCTAAGTTTCCTTTAGAAGATTACCATAGATTTTCAAATTTAGAAGAGGGTCAAGATGGAAACGATCTTCTTAAACAGTTAGAATCTCGTATAAAATTTGAAGCTAAAAGTATAAAAGAAAAATATATTAAACCTCCTATTACAACAGATTTTGCAATTTTATTTTTACCTACTGAAGGCTTATATGCTGAAATAGTTAAACGCCCTGGACTGTTCGAAACTCTACAGAATGAATATAGAGTTATTGTAGCAGGTCCTTGGACTTTAGCTGCTATATTAAATAGCCTAAGAATAGGTTTTAGAACTTTAGCAATTGAAAAGAGAACTGGTGAAGTTTGGAAATTATTAGGAGATATAAAGGGCGAATTCACTAAATTTGGCGATCTTCTAGATAAAACTCATAAAAAACTTGCAGAAGCAAGTGACGCAATTGAGGGAGCATCTAAAAGAAGCAGAAAAATAGAAAAAAAATTAAATAACGTAGAAATACTACCTGGGCAAGAAATTTTAGTTGAATTCAATGAGCCTATGGATGGAGTTAATTAAAGATGGAAAAGAATTTTACTTCTAAAGCTTCAGAAGCTATATCAAATGCTAAAAGTATTGCTTTTAGGTTTAGACATCAGCAAATTGATGCAGAGCACTTACTAGTTGCGCTATTGAATGAAGATGGAAATGTATATAATACCCTTCAACAACTTAATTTAGATTCAGATAAAATATTAAATCAATTAGAAGATCATTTAATAGTTAAACCTAAGATATCTACTAGACTTTCAGACATAGAAGAGAGAAATGCTTATTCTACTGAAAGATTTAATAAATCCATTTTAAATGCTGAAGAATATGCAGATGAGTATAACTCACCTAAAATAAATGAAGCTTTTTTGTTTTTAGCTGCTCTAGAGGAGTCAAAATGGCTTAAGTTAAATTTAGATGAACCATATTTTTTATCTAAATTTCCTCGAGAACACGATGAAAGAGAAGAAGAATATGTTCCTAATGAACAACCTTTAGAAAAGTTTGGAACTAATTTAACAGATGCTGCTAAAGACGGCAAACTTGATCCAGTTATAGGAAGAGATGAAGAGATAAGAAGAGCAATCTTAATCTTATCTAGAAGAACAAAAAACAACCCTGTTTTAATTGGTGAGCCTGGTGTAGGTAAAACTGCAATAGTAGAAGGAATAGCTCAAAGAATTGTTAAAGGAGAAGTACCTTCAAATTTACAGGATAGAATAGTTTATTCTTTAGATATAACTTCAATCCTAGCCGGTGCAAAGTATAAGGGAGAATTTGAAGAGAGAATAAAACAAATTTTAGAAGAGGTTAAAAACTCTAATGGTAAAATAGTTCTTTTTATAGATGAAATACATACTATAGTAGGAGCTGGAAAAAGCGAAGGCTCAATGGACATAGGTAATATTTTAAAACCTATGTTAGCAAGAGGGGAATTAAGATCAATTGGAGCTACCACTATAGAAGAATATAGAAAATATATAGAAAAAGATGCAGCTTTAGAGAGAAGATTTCAACCTATTCTAGTCAAGGAACCCTCAATGTCTGAAGCTATATCAATTTTAAGAGGACTAAAAGAGAAGTTTGAAGTTTATCATGGAATTAGAATAGCAGATTCAGCTATTATAGCCTCTGTAGAACTAAGCTCTCGATATATTACAGATAGATTTTTACCAGACAAAGCTATAGATTTAATTGATGAAGCTGCTGCTACTCTTAAGACAGAGATAGAAAGTATGCCTGCAGAGTTAGATGAACTTATAAGAAGAATAATGCAATTAGAAATAGAAAAAGAACTTCTTAAAAAGGAAGTAGATGCTCTTTCTAAAAAGAGATTGCAAGTTATAGATAAAGAACTTCAAGAACTTACAAAAAAGAGAGATGATCTAAAGATTCAATTAGACATTGAAAAAAGTAACATTACTGTAATTAAAAAACTAAAAAGAGATATTGAGCTTGTTCATCTTGGAATAGAAAAAGCTGAAAGAGAATATGATCTTAATAAATTGGCTGAATTAAGGTATGGAGAGTTAGCAGATTTAGAACAAAAGCTCAGGGAAAAAGAGAAAGAATTAGAGGAAGAAGAAGATCACAAGCATAAACTCTTGAAAGAAGAGGTTACAGATGAAGAGATAGCAAAGGTAGTCTCTAGTTGGACAGGAGTTCCTCTAAACAAATTAATTGAAACTGAAAAAGATAAAATTTTAAACTTAGAAAAACATTTAAATGAGGTAATTATAGGACAGCCTGAAGCTGTAAAAGGAGTAGCTCAAGCTGTTCTAAGAGCTAGATCTGGTATGAAAGATCCTAATAAACCTATTGGAACTTTCCTATTTCTAGGACCTACTGGCGTAGGTAAAACTCATTTAGCTAATTCTTTAGCAGAATATTTATTAGGTGATAAGCATAATGTTATTAGATTTGATATGTCTGAATATATGGATAAATTTAGTGTAACAAGATTAATTGGCGCTCCACCTGGATATATAGGTTTTGAAGAGGGTGGTCAACTAACTGAACAAGTAAAAACACATCCATATTCAATTGTTTTATTTGATGAATTAGAAAAAGCTCATAAAGATGTTTTTAATATTTTATTACAAATAATGGATGACGGAAGGCTAACAGATAGTAGAGGCAAAGTAGTAGATTTTAGAAATACTATAATAATTATGACTTCTAATATAGGAAGTAAGTTAACTTTACAAGATAAAGATGATGTTCCAGTAATGAGAGGCAAGATTTCAGAAGAGGTGAGAAGCTTTTTCAAACCAGAATTTGTTAATAGAATAGATGAAATAGCTGTATTCATGCCTTTAAATAAAGAGCATTTAAGAAAAATATCTTTAATTCTATTACAAAGCTTAAACAAAAGATTAGAGAATAGAAATATAATTCTTAAATTTACTAAGAAAGTTGTAGAGAAGATAATTGAAGATGGTTATGATCCTGATTTTGGTGCAAGACCATTGAAAAGATTTATTCAAAGAGAAATTGAAACCGATATAGCTAATAGAATAATTAATAGTGATATAAAGGATAACACTATAGTAGCTGTTAATT
>JAEWOZ010000054.1 GCA_023399505.1 Fusobacteriota bacterium
TTTGATAATCCTGATAAGAAAACTAAGAACAAAATAATGTTTACTTATAGCATAGTAGAAGAGATGCTAAATTATTTAAAAGATATAACAAGAAAGAGTAGTAACAAAGTAAATATAAACATAATAAATCAGATAGATAATGATTATGAGTTATATGGACATATAAAGATAATAAGATCCATAATAAACCATTTCTTAACATATATGTATGACAGAGTTATAAAGCATAATATAGAATCAACTATAACAATAATAACAAGCTTAGAAGAGGGTAAGTTAAAGTTAGATGCTAAAGTAGAAGGGATAAGCATAGAATTAGAAAAGCTAAGAAAAGAATATAATAGTGAAGTACATAAAGTATTGCTAAATAGTACAAGAAGTAAGTTAGAGCTAAAATCTAGTGAAAACAATATAGAAATAGTATATCTATTAAATGTTCTAACAAAGGAAGAAAAGAAAAGATTCAACATCAAGCACCTTGAATATGATGATATAGATGACCTAGATCATTCAAATGATCTAAAAGAATCTTCTGAGAATATGTAGTTTGAGTCTAAGAAAAGAGGAATTTATAAATTCCTCTTTTTAGTATTAAAATAGTGCTCTTTTTAATTAAGAAATATGGCTTTTTAATTACGCTTTTTATTTTCTATTTCATAAATTATTAAATCATTTTCTTGAGAATCTCTCTCGAATTTGTATTCTTCAAAAATTCTTTGACTTTCAATATCTTGGTTAAAACATTTTACGATTATCTTAGAAATTTCCATTTTATTAAATAAAAATTTTACTAATTTATCCAAAGAGTCTTTTTCATATTTTTTGTAATTATTATCAAAATTCCATTCTAAACTAACAATTTTATAACCTTTGTCTATAAAATTTATAACAGGTAAAGAGATTACCTTTTTATCAAATCTATAAGCAAATTTTTTATAAAATCTTTGAACTCTTTTGAAAAAGAAATTTTCAATTAATGTAGGGCCAAAAGGTATATAAAAAATTGTATTATAAACTATCTTAAAATTTATTGAATTAAAATTCTTGTACTCTTCTAAAGATCTATCAATAAAGTCTCTTATTTCCTCTTTAGTCTTGATGGTGATTAAAGTAGGAAAGTATCCCCTTAAATTCTTGCTTTTTATAGCTGAGTATATTCTATTTGCATCTCTATCGCTTAAACTTTCAAAATTTATTGTTTCGTGTCTTATTCTTCCAAAGAAGAGTCTTTTAATATTAAATATTTGTTTAGAAGTATAAATAAGTTTTCCTTGTCGAATATCATCTTTAAAATTATTTAAAAATCTTTTCAGATAATTTCTATTCTTAACTATCCAGTATATTAATATAAAGAGGCCTAGAAAGAAATTTAAAGGATTCTTTGGCGAACCATGGCCAAAAATTAATCTGTAACCTAAGTATAATATAGTGTATAAAATCATGATTTTATTCATTTTCATATTTTTGCTCCTTTTAGTTTTAGTTACAATTCTATCATTTTATTTAAAAAAGTAAAGCAGTATTAAGTTTTTAAAATAGGCTTAATTGATATTACTCAAAATCTATATCACTTTTTTAAAAATATTTTTATAGATAGTTATCTAGGATTAAACTTTAAAATCCTTACTAATAATCTAATTTTTTTTGTATTTAATAAAAGGCTATATATGTCAGGATTGTCAATAATCCTCGAATACTCAATTGCATTTAAATTCAGCTTGTTGCATTTATCAATATCTGCGCCATTATCTAACAACAGTTTAACTACTTCACTATTTCGACTAAATACTGCTAAGATTAATGCAGTGTTTCCTATATTATTTCCTAAATTTATTTCTGCTTTACTTTCTAAAAGAATTTTAACCATGTTATAAAGATTATTTTTAACAGCTATCATTAGGAGTGTGTTTCCTTCACTATCTTTGCAATTTACATCTGCACCATTTTTTAGAAATATTTTTAATATTTCTAAATTTTCTGAAAATAAAGCATATTTCATTGCAGTATTACCTAGATCATCCTTTGAATTGAAATTTGCTCCTTTATTTATGAGAATTCTTACAATCTCTATGTTATGTTCTTCACATGCAAATATCAAGGGGGTACATCCAAAAATATCTTTGCAATCTATGTTAGCATTATTTTCTATTAAAAATTTAGCTATTTCTAAGTTACTATTTTGAACAGCTCTTAAAAGAGCTGTATTTCCATCAAAATTCTCTTCTTCAACATTTGCTCCTAAACTAACCAATAATTTTGCTTCATCTATAAAATTATAAAATGATGCTAATATTAGAGAGCTGTTTCCGTTACTATCTTTAGAATTAATACCCAATTTGTATTTTTTTACTAGAAGTTCAATAATATCTCTTTTTCTGCCAAGAGCAGCTAAAATTAAACCATTTCTTTCATTTTTATCTTGAATGTTAATAGGATTTAAATTATTACTTTTTATAAAATTTTCTACTGTTTCTTTATTAGAAGTGAAGCATAAGAATAAAAAAATTATATTGTTATTTATTAAATTTTTTTCTTTTATTTTCTCTTTTATTTTCTCTTTTATTTTCTCTTTTTCTAAAATTAATTGTATTGGGTAGCAGTTTAAATTATGCAATGAAATATTATATATTTTCTCTATTTCATCTTTATCATACTCAATATTTTTATTTTTCAATAATTCTGTTATTATTGCTAAGTTTTCTTTTTTAATTGCATGTTCTAGAATAGAGGTTTTATTACAAATATGATTTACATTTGCTCCTAATTCCATGAAATGCTTAACTTTTTCAACATTCCCTTCATTTATAGAGAGAATTAATTTCTCGTTTAAATTCTTAAATTTTATTCTCGTAATATTTGTATATTTAGCACAATTTACAAAAAATAAAATGAATATTAGGTTTAAAAATTTCATACAAAGCTCCTTAGCTTTTAGTTTTAAGGGTTGCTAGAATATCTTAACTAAAATTTAGTATTTCAAAAAATAAAAAATTTAAAATATTTAAAGGTACTATCAATTTTTTTTTAGAAATGTAAATTTTTTTAGTTAATATAAAAGTCTTAAATTTTTTAAATAACTAAATTCCAACTACTTTTTCTAATTTCTAAATCATCAAAAATATTTTTTAATATTTCGATATATCTATCTTGAAAATTACATACCTATCTAATCAAATCAATCAATTCAATAATAAAATTTATTATAACATGTTTTAAAATTTGATAAATACAAAGTTATTTGATGTCCATTTAAATATTTAACTGTTTTTAAGTATAAAGTTAATTAAATATCTTTCTTTGATTTTCTTAAAAGAACTGTGATAGAATTAATTAATTTTTAGAATATGAGGATAAAAAAACATGTTAAAGCTGTTTTTATTTATATTAATTACTTCTTTTTTGAATACTGAAGAGATAACTTTAGAAGATGCTATTAATTTAGCACTAAATAAAAACTTAGAAATAAAGCAAAAGGAGTTAGAAGAAGATCTATCTAAACAGGATAGATGGAATAATTATACAAATCTTCTTCCTTCTCTAAAATATGAAGGAAAATATTTAAATGATAATCAAGAATTTACTAATTCTTTTCCTTTTGTTCATGATTTAAAATTTAGTGTAAGTGACATTTTATATAATTTTAAAACCATAAAAAAATATGATTTAGCAGTTGAGATAAAGAAAAATGAGTTAAAGGCAGCTAAATTGAATTTAAAAGCAAAAGTTATAGATATTTTTACTAGTTTACTAAAAATAGAAAGAGAAATTAAAATTTCAAAAATTTATTTAGATAAAGCTTTTAAAGATTTGGAATTATTTAATCAATTATATTCTCAAGGTAATAGTTCAAAATTTGAAATTATTAAGCTAGAGACTAATATAGTACAAATTAAATCTAAACTTTTTGAATTGGAAAACAGTAGGGAAGAATTAACAAATAACTTTATTTTACTTACAGGCAAAACAAATTTTACTCTAAAACCTTTTAATTTGGAGGGTATAGAAT
>JAEWOZ010000094.1 GCA_023399505.1 Fusobacteriota bacterium
TTCCATGTAAAGTTAAAAAGAGAATTAAAAGAACCTGCTATATTATATTTTTTGTAATAGATTACTCCTAATATAACTACTGCTTCTATTACTTTTGAAAAAACAGTTGCAGCTGCAGCGCCAGCTACACCCCATTTTGGAAAACCATGTTTTCCATATATTAGTAAATAGTTAAAAGTAATATTTATAATTTGAGCAAATAGTGAAGCAATGAGTGCTAGATTAGCATGTTTAATCGTACGTAAATTAAAGGAATATGTAAAAACTATGGAATATACAAAATAGCCTAAAGATAAAACATATAAATATTCTTTAGCTAACTTAGCAACTAGAGGATCTTTCGTAAAAAAGGCAACAATTTGATTAGGATAAACGAAAGAAACAAATGTAAAAAGAGCACTAATTATAAAATTAAAGGTTAAAGTTATTCCTATTATCCTTTTTATATTTGTTTCATCACCTTTTCCAAAAAATTGAGCAATAAAAGTAGATCCGCCACTAGTCATTCCATACAAAGTAAACCAAAACATTAAAGTGAATCTATTAATAATGCCTACAGCTGCAATAGCTTCCATACCTAAATGTCCTACCATTAAGTTATCAACCATACTAGAGATTGAATTTAAAACCTGTATAAGAGTCACAGGTAAAGCTAATTTAAATATTAGCTTATAGAAAGATTTTTTATCTTCAATATTTGTATACATACTTTTTTGATTCCTTATTTTATATTTTGCTAAAGTATATCATGTTATAATTAAAAAAGATAAAATTTTTTGTCTAAAATAAAAAAGAAAATAAATTGATAGAAATTTACCAATATCTTATATAATAGAAAAGATTAATATAAAAAATTTCTAATTTTTATTTCAGCAAAGCTAATTTTAATTAATAAAACAATTAGAAAAAATTTTGATTTATCTTATTAGAGAAATTAAACTAAATATAAGAGAAAAGAGGGCCAAATGATAAGATTATTAATTCTATTTTTACCATTTATTATTTCATTTGAAGGATGTGGTAAAAAGAATCAAGCAAACATCGATATTAAATCTAAAGGTAATTTAAAAGAGGAAATAATTAAAAGAATAGTAGAAGAAGATCTACAAAATTTAAAAATATTACTAGAAGATGAAAAGTACAATCTAAATGAAATAGAAGGTGAAGAAAGTTATCTTACAATTGCTCTTAGTAAATCAAATGAAGAGATTATAAACTTCTTAATTTCTAAAGGTGCTGATCCTAACTTAATTATAAATGGTAAAAGCATTTTGCTAATCAGCCTAGAAAAAAATAGAAACATACAAGCAATTTTGAAATTAGTTCAAGATGAAAAATTCAAAATAGATAGTTCAGAATTAGAAAAAATAGCAAAGATTTTGATAGAGAAAGATTCTACAGAATTTTTAATGCTTCTAATTGAAAAAAAAGTTATAAATTTTGATTTTAAAATTGAAGGAAAATCTCTCTTAGAATCTTCAAAAGAGAAAAATGCTTTCCTATCTCAAATAGCTTTAATGGAAAAGTTGTTTAAAAGAAATAATTTAATTTGGGAAATATTACAAGTTTATGAGAAGATTCCTAACTCAGAAAAGGAACTTAAAAATGGTGTGTTAAGCATATTAAAGAAAAAGTTCAAAAAAATAGTTGGACCAACTACTGAAACAGAAGATAAAAATCGTGAATTTTTATTGAAAAAATTGATTTTGTCTAAAATTTCGGGTTTAGATGAAATGAATGAAGAATTGGAATATATGATTGTCAATGACGGAGGATCACTCATAGTAGATCAAATAAATAATCCTCAAAATTCTCCTATATTTAAAGCTATAGAGAAAAATGCATTAAAAAATATCCTAACTTTGGTAAAACAATTAAAAAGTAGTGACAATAATTTTTCCTTCATAAAAAACTCCTTTGCAATTTATTTTATAAAAAATTTAAAAATGAATCAAAATCTTTTGAATGATTTTAGTTTAAATGTATTCAATAATATTTTAGAAGAAATTTACAATAAAAAAATAAATTTTTATGAAATAAAAAGTTCAGATTTAGCAAAAATTAAAGAATATATATTAAAAAATGATATTTCAAAACTTGACCGAGATCTTTTAAATTCAACATCATTTTTACTATATAATTCTTTTCCATACCCCGAAATTTTCAAAATATTGTTGAGATATACTCAATTAGATAAAGAACAAATAAATTATTTAATCCATTTTTCATTAGCGAATGTTAATATTGAAATATTCGAAATCTTAGTAAATAATTTTAATCAACATCTTATAAAAGAACATTTATTACAAATTGTTCTAGAAGGTATAACCAATTTAAATAAAACAGATGACTATATAACTAAAAGTTTTGAATTGGTATTAAATATTCTTTCTCAAAAGTTACTAAAAGTGGAAGATAAAAGCACATTTTCAAAGTGTATATTAAGTTTGGTAGAGATGAATTATATTATAGTTTTTGAAGATGTCAACCCATTAAATATTATGGATGATATTGAGAAAAATGATAATAATAAAAAGAGATTAATAGAATTACTGAGAAATAGCATTATTTTAAAAGTAGCCGGTAAAGTAGAATATACAGAAGCCATTAGAGTATTGTTTGAAATCTTTGAAATAAATATAAATGAGGTAAAAACATATTATAAAAAAATAAATCTTTTAGATACTTTAATAAAGGAAAAAAATTTAGCTCTTGCAAAATTTTTAATAGAAAACGATTTTGAAGTAACTTATAATAATTCTATTTCTAACAATATCTCTAGATTTATTAAAGAAAATTATATTTATGGCCCAGAAACTTTAATAGTAAATGTAAAGAAAAAAGCTTTTAAAATTATAAAATTATTTTTTGAAAAAAATATAGTCAAGATTAATGTTAATTACATAGATAAAAATGGAAAAACAGCTTTAGACTATTTAGAAGATAAAAACAGCGAATTATATAAATATTTAAAAGAAAGAAAAGCTAAAACTTCCCGAGAAATAAATGATCAAATTCAAACAGAATTAGAAGAACAAAACAGAAAAAAAGAAGAAACTAAAAATAAAAAGATTTTAAAAACATCTAAATTAACCAAAGAGAAAGATACAAACTCAATTGAAAACAATACTAACATTCCAAATCCAATTGAAACATTCAAAAAAGCAATCGAAGATAATGATTTTAACTTAATTAAAAAATACATATTAGAAGATAATAGGAAAATTTTTGAAATTTTAGATAAAAGTGATTTATTAAAGGACATTTTGAAATTTGTAGATATAAAAATATTAAATAACAGCGGCGATAACCTTCTATTTGCAGCAATTAAAAATAATTTTATTTCTTCTGTTAAAATTTTAATAAGCTCAGGAGAATTCAATATAAAAGAAAAAGATTCAAACGGAAATACCATTTTAATGGCTTCTATTCCTCTTGAATCAGATGATTTGTTTAAATACTTAACAACAATTTCTAGAGAAATTTTTAATGAATTAAATAATAAGAATGAAAGTATTTTAGATATAGCAATAGAAAATAGAAAAACTTCAGTTATAAATTTTATCCTGAACAATCCATTTTTTGAAAAAGTAAATGGAAGCACAACTCTAACTAACTTAGTTCTTTCAAAAGATGAAAAACTTCAATTAGAAATATTAAAGAAATTATTAAATGCAAAATTTTCTTTTGAAAGGAAAGATATAGAAAAGTTAATCTTATATAAAAAAAATCTCACTCAAGATATACGTGATTTTTTGTCAAAGAATTTCGAAGAGTTAAGAGACTTGGCAATTCAAAATGAGGTAAAATTTATAGTAAAAAACGAGGAGGAAAACAAAGAAGCGATTAAACAGGATAGAAAAATAAAGGTTTACTTTAAATCTGACTGGACTGAATTAGAAAATGCAAACGAAACTCTAAGTGGCTACAGAAAAATTATACAAATTCTTAAAAATCTCCTTAAAGGTCTACCTGTACAAGAAAAAGTAATAAAAAAAATAGAAGATGCCGATAATTTATACGAAATAAAAGTGAAGAGAACTAGGGTTTTTTATATGATTGATAATGATACAATAGTCATATTAAAGGTTATCTTAAATAAAGATGATTCTAAAACAGCTTCAGCAATTATAAACGCAAAGAAAAGTGGTAAATATTGGAAAAGTGGAGAATATAGTGAAAAGTTTGAAGATTTAGATATTTCTTCTGAAAGTACAAATGATATAGATGATTTAGAAGATATAGAAGAACCAGAAAACAATGAAAATTTAAATAAAAAGTAATTTTTAAAAAATTAAGGAACCCTATTTTGTTATTTCAGGTTCCTTTAATTTTTGTGATATTAATTTCATTACTTTTTTACTATTAAACTCATTAGCTGTATCTATCGCATTTTGGCCTTTGCTATTTTTCTTTTCCAAGGTTGAATTACTAACTTCCATTATAATTTCTACTATTTCGTCTGAATCTGAGGTACAAGCTAGTTGCAAAGGAGTGTAGCCATTTAAATCTTCAACATCAAGGTTAGCTCCATATTTTATAAGTGTTTCTGCACATAAGTCTTCCCCTAACTCACACGCTAAATGTAAAGGAGTCCTATCTTGAAAATCTCTTTTTTCAATAAAACTTTTGAAAATATCTTTTTTTAGTAAATTCTTAAGAGTTCTTTGTTTTCCCATAAGTATGCAACAATGCAATAAGTTGTAGCCTTCACCTGTGAGAATTCTAATATTTGCTCCTCTCCTTAATAAAATCTCAACTGCTTCCATGTTCCCAAATTTACAGGCAAAATGAAGTGGAGTACTCCCTCCATGTGTTTGACTGTCAATATA
>JAEWOZ010000104.1 GCA_023399505.1 Fusobacteriota bacterium
GGATTAAAAGAGGCTAATGAAATTGCCATGATGATTACCGAAGCAGCAGGTGAGAGCACTACTGAAGTAATTTTCGGTACAGTAATGGACGAAAAATTAGAAAACGGTATAAAGATAACTGTTATAGCAACAGATTTTTCAGATAATATTAATGTAAATAATAAAGCTGAAAAAGAACAATTATTTGTTCAAAGAGAGTCTGAAGAGGAGCGCCATTCAATAGCGACAGAAGAATATGAAAATTCTTTAGATATTCCAGCTCTTATAAGAAGAAGTAAACAAAGGTAAGTATTGAAAGGAAATATGATGGAAATAAAAAAGTATGAATTAATGTTTATTCTAAGACCAGATAGAACAGAAGAAGAGACAAATTTATCTATGAAAAAAGTAGATGATCTTTTAGCGACATTAAAAGCAGAAGATGTTCAAAAAGATATTTGGGGTAAAAGAGATTTAGCTTACCCTATATTAAAATATACTCAAGGTTTTTACGTACTAATTAATTTTAGTATGGATTCTAATAGTGTTACCAAAATAGAAGAATCTTTAAATATAAGAGAAGATGTGATAAGATATATGGTAATAAGGGATGAAAAAGATAGATATTTAGAAAAGGCTAGAAAAAAAGAGGAAATCAGAGCAAAGAAGAGATCTGTTAGACCTAAAGAAGAAGAATTTGATAAACAACAAGATGAAAACTCTTATGTAAGAAAAGACTTTAGAAAAGAGCCTTATTATAAACCAAGAAGAGAAATTCATGACCCTAATTTAAATAGAGAAGGTGATTTACCTCCTACTATGCTTAAAAAGAGATATGTAAATAAAATAGAAGAAACTGAAGAAGAAAAAGGAGAATAATTACAATGGCGATGAACGTAGTAATACTAACTGGCAGATTAGTAGCTGATCCAGAGGTAAAATATACCCAAGGTGGTAAAGCTTATGCAAGATTTTCATTAGCAGTAAGCAGAAGACAAAATAGAGAAGAGACAGACTTTATTAACATAATGGCTTGGGAAAAGAAAGCGGAACTTGTTGCTCAATATTTAAAAAAAGGTGCTTTAGTTGGAGTAACTGGATCATTAAGAACTAGAAGTTTTGATGATAAAGAGGGCAAGAAAGTAAAGTTAACAGAAGTTTTATTAGAAAATATTGAATTTTTTGATACAAAAAAAGGCAGTGAAGAATCATCTTTTAAAAGAAATGATGATTTTAAAGTAGATACTTCTGATGAAGAATTTCCATTTTAAAGGAGGTATATAAATGGCGTTTAATAATCCTAAAAGAGTTAAAAGATGTGAACTATCCAAGAATAAAGTAGCATTCATAGATTACAAAGATATAAAATTATTAAGAAAATATATAACAGATAAAGGAAAAATTATTCCTTCAAGAGCAACTGGTTTATGTGCTTCTTATCAACGTAAGGTAACTGCAGCTATAAAAAAAGCAAGACATGTAGCATTACTACCATTTACTAATAATTAACAGAAAAGCTCATTATTAAATGAGCTTTTCTTGCGTTGTAATATAGTTTAAAGAATTATATTATTTAAACTTTAACTTATCGAATATTTTAGAAAATATTCTTTTCTTACTTTTTTTAACCGTGATTTTAGGCAAATTACTCTCATCTTTCTCATTGTTTCCGATAGCTATTTTTTCTATTCCTATTCTTTTAATATCATATTTATCAAAAATAGCCTTTATATCTATTTTATGATATTCTACTTCTGGATCAAATACATGTCTAAAATATTTCTTTGGATTAATCTCGTTGTTTATATTATCTAAAGTACTATTAAAATTGTTTGTTCTAGAGGCATTAAATACCCATTGAGCGCTTTCAAAATCTTTTTGATTTTTAAGAGAAGATATAAAATCTTCTGCAAGTTTTTGTTTTAATGCTTTTTCTAAAGGTGCAATAGTAATCATTCTAAGATGATTTACGCTTTTTATAGCAGCACCTTTTTCCATCAATAATTTGACTACTTCATCATTTCCAAGTAGTGCGGCATAAATTAAAGGTGTCAAAGAATATTTGAAACTTTGGTTAATGTCCTCCATACATTCTAAAAAAAGCTCTATATATTTCATTTTTCTATGCTCTATTTCTAAATAAAGCGGATTATCTTTTTCTTCATTTCTTATAGCTTGTATATCAATTTGGAACTTTTCTATTTTTTCCTAGTAAAGCTTTAAATATTTTAAAATAATCTTTTTCTAAACAATGATGTAAAGGTGTATTTCCTTTTTTATCATATTCTGTGTATAGAGCTGCACTAATGTAAGGAGTTATATTTTCTAAAATTATTTTTTCTGTTTCTTCTTTCTCGGAAGGGTGCGTAGAATTGAAATATTTTATAACATAGAGAAGGGGTACTTCACCCTCACAAGATCTTTCGAATTTTTTATCTCCATAATAACTTATAAAATTTTTTAAAGTTTCAATATCTCCCTTGGATATTTTTTCTCTTTGAGGAATTGTTAAATTAAATTTGTTTCTATTATCTAGATTTATAATTTTATTACAATTAGCTAACAATGATAATAAAATTGTTATTAATAACATAAGCTTCTCCAATTTCTACATTTTTATATTATATTGTATAGCTTTAGTTATATTTTGTAAAATTTATTAAAACATTTTGATAGAAATAAGTTTCATTAAAGATAAATTTATAATAAGGCTAATAGAATTTGGAGCAAGTATAACTGCAAATTTCAAATTAAATCCACCTGTTAATTTTCTTTTTTGTCTTCTTTCTCCCTTAAAGAATTTTATTTTTTTATTGAAAATCTCTTAACTTTTTCTTTTCCTTTATATGTTTTCAATATTTGATTTTACACCTTTAACGTACTTTAAACTAATAATAGTGAATTTTCATTATTTAAAAACATTTATTAAAATCTTAAATCCAAAATTAAAAGGTTCTTTAACTCTTTTTTTGAAACCTAAAGAGAGTTCCACAACCTCAAATAAAGGTATTCCTATATATATCAAGTAAGAGCTGTTTGCTTTACTAAAAATTTCTAAATTATCTAATGATAATTCTCTTTGCTTATATTTACAATTTATATTAACTTTTTTTAGTATATTTGTACAAAATTTTAAGCTAATATTTTTATCATATTCTGCAAAATCTTCGTATTTTATATAACCTTCAAATTTGTTTTCAATATCTAAACCTAGTTTAAGATGTAGACCATTTTTAGCTTTAAGCGGTAAAAGGTCTAAAATATCCTTTTCATAATTATAAAATTCATCATAAATTCTAACTAGAAACTTTTCACTTAAAAACTTATATCCTAGATCATAAGTAAAAACATTCCAAGATCCTCTAAAACCTACTAAAAAAGCTGCTCCAAAATCTAACATCTTGGCTGCTTCTATATATGGGATAAAATAATCAGAAAAATCAATAAAAAAGTCAGTGCTGAAGCTATTGGAAGGGATTTTATTACAAGGGGAATTTTCTCTAAAGTAGTTTAAACCTAATAACAAAGGGTATTCGTAAAAAAGTTCTAGTTCATATCTAAATGCATAGAGATATGTTTTTTTATTAGTAAAATAGTCATAAGAGGGGATCATAAATTTGAAAGTGTGGTTATCGAAATATTCTATAGTGCCTATTAAAGCATAAGAGTTATAATCTTCCATCATAAGCTCATATCCGTAAGTTAGATTTTCAAATTCACCATATCTTAATTTTAAATATTCTATATCTAGTTCAAGCCATTTAATTGTTATAGCTTTATACAAATCTCTTGAAGCATAAGGTCCATATTTAATTATTCCTTTTTCTTTATCTAATCCATATAAAAGAGTGAATCTTAAGCTTACATTTAAAATTTCATTAATGTTTCTTATTTCAGGCATCAGATCAATTTTAAAGTAATTTTGGTTATTTACATTTAAAGTACCAATTTCTGTTCCTAGAGCGAATTTAAGATTTTCTTTAGGTTCTTGGATATTAAAAAGAGAAGGATCAAACATTAAAGTATTTAATAATGACAATAATATAAACATTATTTAATCCTCCTTTAGATTTTTCTTTTTGTACAAGCAAAGATCTCTTATAGGACATTCATAACATTTTGGTTTTCGTGCAATGCAGATCTTTCTACCATGATAAATTAATAAATGCGAAAAATCTATCCAATATTCTGGAGGAGTAACTTTTTTTAAATCAATTTCTATTTTGTGAGGATCACTATTTTTAGTTAAACCAATTCTATTTGAAAGTCTTTTAACATGTGTGTCTACAACAATTCCTACACTTATCTTATGAATTTCACCTAGAACTACATTAGCAGTCTTTCTTCCAACACCTGGCAAAGAGGTAAGCTCTTCCATAGTATTAGGTATTTTACCACTATATTTTTCTACGATCTCTTTTGCTGAAGCTAATATATTTTTAGCTTTATTTCTATGAATATTAATAGATTTAATCATTTCATCAAGTTCTTCAAATGTTAATTTATTAAAATCTTCTGCTGTTTTAAATCTATCATAGAATTTTTCAGTAACTTTATTAACTAATTCATCCCTGCATTGAGCAGATAATATTGTGGAGACTAACATTTGGAAAGGCTCTGCATATTTTAATGCAGTTTTTGGAATAAAAAGTTTCTTTAATTCATTTATTATTTTAATTACTCTTTCCTTTTTAGTCATTTTGCCACCATATTAACCTTTTATTATTTTAAAAATATTCTTTTTACCTATCTTTATTATTTGATTATTAGGCTCTATTATTTTATCCGTATTTTCTGCTTTTTCATTATTTATTTTAACTGCACCTGCAAGAATTAACCTTCTTGCTTCACTTTTCGATACTTCATTTTCTTTAACAACTAGTTCTAATAAGCTAATATTTTGATTTAATATTAATTCTCTAATCTCCTCATGAATTTCTTTTTTACTAAATACTGCTTCAAAATACTCACGTGCTTTTTTAGCCTCATCTTTAGAATGATAAAATCTTACAATCTCTTCTCCCAATCTTTTTTTCATTTCAAAAGGATTTTGAGAAACTTCATCTCTTAATTGTTCTACCTCTTTTATACTTCTATTAGTTGTTAATTTAAAGTAGGTTAAAATTAAAGAATCTGGAATGGACATTATCTTCCCAAATATATCATTTGCTTTTTCAGTAACTCCAATATAATTATTTAAGCTTTTACTCATTTTTTCTTTCCCATAAGTACCTTCTAGAATAGGAAAAACTAAACATACTTGTTGTTCTTGATTAAAAGCTCTTTGTAAATCTCTTCCTCTTAGAAGATTAAACTTTTGATCCATTCCTCCTAATTCAATATCCGCATGCATTTCTACTGAATCGTTTCCTTGCATCATTGGATACATAAGTTCAACTAAACTCACTGGAATATTGTTTTTAAGTCTGTTAGCAAAATCTTCTCTACTTGTCATTTGAGAAACTGTAAAATGTGAAAGGATTTCTATTAAATTAGTAAATGTTAATTTAGCTAACCAATCTCCATTGTATAAAACTTTTAATTTTTTTATATCTAATATTTTAGATGCTTGTTCCAAATAAGTCTTTAAATTTTCTCTAATTTCTTCATCGGTTAACATCTTTCTTGTCTCGTTTTTACCAGTAGGGTCACCTATTTTTGCAGTAAATGTGCCTATAATTAGATTAACTTCATGTCCTAAATCTTGAAATTCTCTTAATTTTCTCAAAGGAACTGCGTGTCCTAAATGTAATTCTGTTCCTGTAGGATCAATGCCAAACTTAACTTTTAAAGGTCTTTTCTCAACTATAGATTTTTTAATTTTGTTATATAGCTCTTCTTTAGGAAAAACTTCTTCAGCTTTTTGAATAATTATATTAAATTGTCGTTCAATTTCTTTTTCTATATCCATCATTTCCTCTTAAATTGTAATTTTTAATATTATATCAATTTTATTGGTATTTTAAAACGTCTACTAATGATTTTTAAACAACATTCTAATAAAAATATTTTTTATTTACAAAAGTTTATTAAATAATTAGTTTACTATTGTTTAATAATATGATAAAACAAATGTATAAATTTAAATTATAGGAGGTAGTCCATGGATCTATTAGAAAATTTATTAAATACTAGTCTTAATTATGGAGATGATGACTTTGATAATAACGAAGATGATGATTTTGAAGATTACGATGAAGATGAAGAAGATTTAGACGATGATTTTATAGATGAAGGTGAAGAGGAAGAAGATGAGGATGAAGAATAATCCCTCAATTAAAGAATTTGCTTTTTAATATAAAGATTAGCTAATTAATTATATTAGTAAAAACAAAAAGAGGTTATTTAACAACCTCTTTTATTTTATTTCTGAAACTATTAAATCTAATATAAAACTATTCTTTTTATATTTTTCTTTTAGCTCTTCTATTAATTTTTTCTTGTCAGCACTTAATGGATTATCTTCAATTTTATTTATGATGTATAAAATTATTTTCGATAAGTTATATTCAAATACGATTTTTAAGATTTCTTTCATTTCGCATTATTAATAATTTCATATCTTCTAGCTTATTTAATTATAATTTTTATTCTTTAAATTTTTAAATAATATTATAATACAATCAAAATGATTTAATAAAATCGACAAAAATTATTTTTTATGGTTTGATTTTACTATAAAAAGTTAAAATTTTTGGAGGAAAAGTTGAGGGCGTTGATATTTATAACAATTTTGTTAAGTTGCAATAAAACTATAAAAGAATTAGTTACTAAAAATAAAATAGGGAATGAATATTGGGAACATATAAAAAAAGATGAAGATGAAGAACTGAAGGAATTTTTAGAAAAAGAAGAAAATAGAAACATAAATTTAAATACATTACGAAATGAAGAAGGAGAAATAGCATTAACATTAGCAGCTAAACATAATAGTTTAGAAGTAATAAAGCTACTGATAGTTAGGGAAAGAATAGATATAAATGCAATAAATGAAAAAGGAGAAACAGCATTGGTAGTTTCTATATTAAGAGCAGAAGAAAGTATAGATAGAGATGAGATAATAGATAAATTGTTAGATAAAGGAGCAGATGTTAATTTAAGGTATGGACTGAATGGTAACAATTTACTAATGGTATCTATACTTATAGGAGATAGTTTTATAGTAAATAAAATACTAAGATATAAAGTAAATATAAATGCTCAAAACTTAGATGGAGAAACAGCTTTAATGCTAGCTATCAAAAGTGAGGACAAAGATTTAATAGCCCCCTTATTAAAACATAAAAATATAAATATAAATTTAAAAAATAATCAAGGAAAGACTTTGCTTGCATATGCAGTTGAAAATAATTCTGCTGTAGTAAAACTTCTATTAGATGAGGATGGCATAGAAATAAATACAATAGATAAAGAGGGGAAAACCCTTTTGGATTATTTGAATTTCGAAAATTTTAAAATAGAATTAGTTGTTGCTTTAATAAAAAAAGGAGCTATAGTAAATAATAAGAATTACTTTTACAGTGAAGCTCGAAAGCATCATCTAGAAGAAATAATAAGTTTATTAATAGAAAATAATGGAAAACTTTCATATGAAAAAGATGGTAACAATTTACTTCATTGGTCTATATTATTATTTAATAAAAACATGGAAATATCTTTAAAATTAACAATATATCTAATGAGAGAAATGAAAATAGATCCAAATTTAATAAAAAATTATGTAAGATACGCGAAGCAAAGGAATATAGATATATTTTATTTGATGGAGATTTTATATGAAGAAGAGGCAGGTCATTATTTAAAAGAAAATATAATGAAATTAAAAAATAAAGAGAAAAAAACAATAGATCTTATATTTAAAGCAGCAAAAAGCTCAAACACTACTATATTAGAAAATTTACTAAAAAAACATCCTGATATTAACATTAAAGATCCCTTCGATAATACTTTATTAATAATAGCTGTGGGTAAGGAAGACAAAAACATGACAAAATTATTGATCAATTCAGGTATTGATATAAATTATAGAAATAAAGAAGGAGACACTGCATTAATAGTAGCCACTAGAAAAGGTAATAAAGGGATAGCTAAGTTATTATTAGAAAAAGGAGCTGATATTCATGAAAAGGCCGAGGATGGCTTTACACCTTTGATAATAGCTATTATCAAGTACCCTGAAATTTTAAAGTTATTTATAAAATCAGTTGCAAATTTTAAAAAAGAAGATAATGAGAGAAAAACACCTTTAATAATAGCAGCTATTTATAATAATAAAACTTCTGCCTCTCTTATATTAAAAGCAGGGGTAGATATTAATGCCAAAGACATATATGGTTGGAGTGCATTAATGTATGCTATCATTTATAGCTTTAAAGATATGGCTGAGTTTTTAATAGAAAAAGGGGCTAAAGTTAACGATAGAAATAATAGAGGAGATCCCCCCTTATTTATAATTAGCTATGGAT
>JAEWOZ010000092.1 GCA_023399505.1 Fusobacteriota bacterium
CTCAGAAGTAGTAGACTTACTCGCAGAAAGTTTTGCAAATATTGATGAAAAAAGCGATGAGGGTTTTACAGCGTTAATGATCGCCTCCCAAAATAACTACATTGAGATAGTAAAATCTTTAATAGAAAAAAGCGCAAATTTCAATATTAAAAATAAAGATGGTAATACAGCTTTAGATCTATCACTAATCGAAAGTAATAAAAACATAGCAAAGATACTAATAGAAGAAGGCTCTAATATAGATAGTTCCAATATCGTTTTAGATCAAATATGCGATTTATTAACAGAAGAAGACAATCTTTCTATACTTTTAATAAAGTCATTACTTAATAAGGACAATTTAAATATTAGTTTGTTGTTCCTTTTATATAAAAGAATTTTAAAAATAGAATTAATTGAAGGTAATCCTTTATTAAAAAATATATTAAAAAATTTAAATATTCATAAGTTATTTTCAGAGGATACTTTTACGCTTGATTCAAATAGCCTTATGATAATTTCCTTTTTAAATTTTGTAAAATTATATGATATATATGAGTCAAAAGAAATAGAAAATATAAGAAAGTTGATATTAGATATGTTTTTAGAATATCGTGAAGGAAATAAGATAGAAGCTAATAGAAAAAAATTTGTAAAAAGAAATAATAGTATAAAAAGTCAAATAAGTATATTTATGTCAAAATTAAACACTATTGTAAGTAGTTTAGGAGATGAATTTAGCAATGAAGAATTAGTAGAAAGATTAAATCACGATGTAAAATAGGTGTTATATATTAAATAAAAATATCAAATATAAAAGATATATTTATTCTGCTTAATTTCTTCTTATTTTTTAAAATTTTATCTTTTTATAAATTATTTTTTAATTAAGATTTTAGACTTAAATTGCAAAAACTATTATACACTGCTAGAGTTAATAAATAGAAAAGAAATTAAATCATAAAATTAAGTAGAGAGAGAATGAAAAAATCAAAGGTTTGGAAGAGAATAAAGAAAAATATTTAGAAATTAGGGAACTTTTATTCTCTTTCAAACAGTAATTTTATAAAATAGCTTTAATTGAAGATAAAAATAATTGTTTAAAGTACTATATTATAATTTTTAAAAGAGATTAAATTTCAATTTAATCTCTTTTTATTAAAATGATTTATTCTAAGTGGTAATTATTAGATATATTTTAATAAAAATCTTTTAAAATTTTAAATAAAGTTGCTAAAATTATTTTGAAATGTTAAATTTAGGTTTATGAATAAAATTATAATTTATTAAGGAGATTAAATGAAGAAATTGATATTAATGATATTGCTAATTTCATGCAACAAGATCGTTAGAAATATAAGAATTAAAGACAAGAATATAGATATTGATTTAGCATTAGCTATAGTTAATAATGAGACAAATAAAGCTATAGATTTGATAGAAAAGGGCGCGAATATTAATTACAAGGATATTAACGGCAATTCTCTTTTAGTGATGGCTTTAATAAGAGCTAACATGGAAATAGTAAAAATATTAATAGAGAGAGGAGCTAGTATTAAAGATAGAAATAATAAAGGGGTTTCTCCTTTTATATTTGCATGTGGAAATAGCAATATAGAAGCAGTAAAGTTAATATTGGAAAAAGAAGCTAATGTTAACGATAAAAGTATTGATGAGGGTTTGACAGCCTTAATAATAGCCTCACAAAAAGGGCATAAAGAAGTAGCAAAATTTTTGATAGAAAGAGGGGCGAATGTTAACGATAAACAGACTGATGGGTGGACTGCCCTAATGACAGCATCATTACACGGACATATGGAAATAGTAAAGATGTTAATAGAGGCAAAAGCTAACATCAACGATAAAGAAGAGAACGGTTTAACAGCTTTAATGTTAGCCTCTTTTAAGGGACATACAGATTTAGTAAATATATTAATAGAGGCAGAGGCTAACATTAATGATAAAAGCAACAATGGCTATACAGCGTTAAAAAGCTCTTTTAAAAATGGCCATATAGAAGTAGCGAAATTATTGATAAGTCAAGGTGCTAATATTAACGAGATAGAAGAGGGCGGCTTGACAATTTTGATGATTGCATCACAGAATGGCTACTTAGAATTAGTAGATATGTTGATAAAGGGAGGAGTTAATATTAATTATAAAAATGGTAAAGGACATACAGCATTAATGTTAGCTGCCTTTAAGGGACATATAGAAGTGGTAGAATTATTAATAGAGGCAGGAGCTAATATTAATGATAGACAAAATGAGGGACTTACAGCTTTAATGCTTGCTTTAGAAAATAGTCAAATAGAAATAGTTAAAGTTTTAATAGAACTAGGTGCTAATGTTTATCATAGAGATGAAGATGATAAAATAGCCCTAACATACATAGGCCAAGAATTGATTACTTCTCAAGACAAATTTAATAAAGATAATTTTGTAGAAATAGCATATATGATAATAAGAAAAGTAGCAGATGATTATATCCATCTGTTTATATCTTTAAATAAAAAGAATAATATTTCTCAAAATTTAAAAGATCAAGTACATAATTATATTAATTTGCTCTATTATTTGCAACAATTGCCTTTTGAGCTATTTGAAGAAGTTATTAAGAAGTTTTAATAACCTCCTAAATATATGCTCTATTTCAAATTTTAAAATTGGTAGAAAATATATCAAATAAAAAGGAAGTTCATATAAAGCTTTCTTTTTATTTAATATTTAAGATAAATTTGCTAAAATTATTATAGAATGTTAAATTTAACATTGAGATAAAAATTATAAATTACTAAGGAGATTAAATGAAAAAATTAATATTAATAATATTGCTAATTTCATGCAACAAGATTATTAAAAATATAGATATTAAAAATAAAGATATAAATGAAGGATTATTAATAGCAATAGGCAATAATGAGGCAGATAAAGTTATAGAATTAATAGAAAAGGGTGCTAATGTTAATTATAAAGATGCTAATGGAAATCCACTTTTGTTGATGACATTAATAAAAGACAATTTAAAAATAGGAAAACTACTAGTAGAAAGAGGAGCTAATGTTAACAATAAAAATGAAGATGGTTTTACAGCTTTAATGGTAGCTTCAGAAAAAGGCTATATAGAAGCAGTGGAGTTACTATTGGAAAAAGAAGCAAATGTTAATGATAAAGAAGAGAATGGGGTAACAGCATTAATGTTAGCTGCGCAAAACGGATATCTAGAAATAGTAGAATTATTATTAAAAAAGGGCGCCAATATTAATGATGCAGGCAATTATGGCTGGACAGCTTTAATGCTAGCATCAAAGTATAATTATATAGACATAGTTAAGTCATTATTAGAGAAAGGCACTAATATTAATGACAAAGAAATTGATGGCTTAACAGCTCTAATGATAGCCTCCCAAAATGGTAATATTGATATAGTAAAATTATTAGTAGAATCAGGAGCTGATATTAATGAGAAAGATAATAAGGGATGGACAGCAATGATGATAGCTTTGCAAAAAGGCAATATTAATATAATGAAGTTACTTTTAGAAAAAAGCACTAAAGAAAAGAGTGAAACTAAAAATTAAAGAATTTTAGTGCAGAAAATGATTTTGTAAAGATAATGTAAAATATTAAAAAGAACAGTTATAACAGGGAGACAAGAGTGAAAAAGTTTTTAATAATAGTTTTATTAATTTCATGTTTTAAGACTTTTAAAAATGCAAATTCCAACTACAAAGATTTAAATCAGGAATTAATATTATCTATAAATAGTAATAATGTATATAGGGTTAAAGTGTTAATAGAGGCAGGCGCCAATATTAATTATATTATGGACGAAAAGAGTATTTTAGATCTAGCTTTGGATAATAAAAGCTTGGATATAATAAAAATACTAGTAGAAAAAGGTGTTGAGATAAGTAGAGAGAATGCAGTAAGAATATATGAGTTATCTTTAGATACTTTTAACTATAAAGTAATAGACTTAATTAAAGATAAATACAAATTAGAAAAGGGATTAGTAGATAATAATAAATACTTTTTATTTCTATGTTATTCTTCTGATTTAGAAAAGATAAAAAAATTTATAAAGAAAAACTGTATAAAGCCAAAAGAGATATTTGATAATACTAATACAAATGCCTTAATTATAGCAGTTTATTGTAATAAGCTAGACATAGTCAAAATGTTAATCGAAGAATACAAATTTGATATAAATCATAAGAATAATAATGGTTGTACAGCATTAATGTTTGCATCAGAAAAAGGAAATTTAGAAATAGTAAAGCTATTAATAGAGAGAGGCGCCGATATTAATCAACAAGATAACCAGTTGGATACCGCTTTAATAAAAGCATGCCGAAACGGATATAAAGAGATAATAGAACTTTTAATAGAAAAAAGTATTAGTATCAATGAAAAAGGTTGCGAGGGTTGGACACCATTGATGATTGCTTCACAAAATGGTTATTTAGAGATAGTGAAAATTTTAATAGAAAAAGGTGCAAATATTGATGATAAGAATAATTATGGCATTACAGCTTTAATAATAGCTTTAAGTAATAATCGTATAGAAGTAGCCAAAAAGTTAATAAATCAAGGAGCTGATATTGATTTTAAGACAAAAGATAACAACAGCCCATTAATATTAGCATGTGGAGAAGGTTTAATTGAAAGTGTAGAATTATTAATAAATAAAGGCGCTAACCTATATTTTGATATTGATCTTCTTTTATCTATATTAAGCTATAAATTAAAATCAGAGAAAGAAGATAGAAAGCTAATCTTTTTTAGAATATGTTACTTACTATTTCAAAAAATTAAGGATGATTGCATTAAAACTTTTATGATTTTAAATAAAGCTAATAACCATATATGTTTGAACGAGGTAAAAGAATATATAAATTTATGTCATCTATTACTTTTATTACCTAAAGACATATTCATAGAAGTTATTAAAAATATAAATTAATACTTCATAAAATAAATAGAAAGTTTATTTGAATAACTAAAATAATTATAATAGAAGAGAAGTTAATTTAATAGTTTCTCTTTTTATATATTTTTTATTGATAAAGTAAAAAGTGAAGATAGATTAAAGCTATTCTTTATTGTTATTAATTTAAAAGTTGGTAATATTTCGCGAATTAAATAGCTCAATTTTATATAAGCTAAATAGGATAAAAATATCTCAAGCCATATAGAGATCTTTAATATATTATTCATAGTAGCTTTATATTAATAAGAATTTTATCATAAATTTTTGTAGTCCTTAATAACCTATAATATCTATGTTTAATATAATTAGATTTATTACGTAAATTTTTTCAACTTTACAACTGCTTCTTATATATGTTAGTCTTAAATATAAACTAAAAGGGATATTAAATTTAAAAATAATATTTTTTAGTAGTAATATTATAAAAAATTTTGGTTATCAAATTAAGATAGTACTGAAATTATAAATTTGGAAAATTAAAAGCAATAAATTAAAATAGCAAATTATCCTATAAAATACGGAAGGAATAGAATGTTAAAGAATCTTATAATATTTTTACAATTTCTTTTATTAAGTTGTAGTAAATATTTATATAAAGTAGATCAAAAGTTAAAAGGAAATAGTAAAATTATTGAAATTTTTAAAAATTTGAAAGACAATAACGAAAATTATAAGCATCTATTTAACATTTTAGGCGTAAGTG
>JAEWOZ010000098.1 GCA_023399505.1 Fusobacteriota bacterium
TTATTTGGAAATATAACCTCGGCTAAAAATTTAAGATTATTAGGAAACATGAACTTATTTTACCCCTCAAGGTTAATAAGTGAAAATTTAACTATGGAAAGCGATCAAAATTTATCTATTCCAAAAAACGTTAGAATTGATGCAAAAAGACTTTCTTTAACAGCACCTTCAATTAGTATAGGTAATAATCTAAAATTAGATACTATTAATTTAAGTGCAGAAAAGGAAATATCTATTGAGAAAGGTAGTAAAGTAGAAATAAGCAATGAACTAAAAAACAATCTCCCAATATCAAAAGAAGATAGGGTTGAAGTTATAGAAAGAAATCTCAAAGATAGTAGTCTATTAATTGCTAAAGATAAAGAAATTATAAAAAAATTTATGTTGATTGATCCTAACCTTTTTGAAGTAAGAGGTAACTTTCTAAAAGCTCCTTTTGTAAGTATTAAAGGGGAATTGTTCTCAGGTAGTGAAATATTTACTCAATCCTCTTGTTTTGAGATATTAAGAAATGGGATATTTGAACTGCCAGGTTGGACCAACGTGGAAGATAAAAATTATGTGGAAACTCAAAACTTCAATAACTTAGGAAAAATGCTAATCGATGGTACTTTAGTTATTACAGAAGAAAATCTTCTATTGAAGCAAGGAAAACAATTAATATTAGGTCCAATGGGCAGAATAATTACAAATAAAGGACAAAAGCTATCTATAAGTAAGAACTTTCCTATAAACACTTTAGGAACTTATATAAACAGATTAATATATAATAAAAGTCCTGAAGGTGTAATAAAATACAAATCAAACTCATTATTATTAACCGACAACGATTTTCCAGAAGTAAAAGCTAATTTTGAAAAGATTTTATTAAAAACTAAAAGATTAGAATTAACAAAATGGCCCTTATTTTTATTAGATAGTAATGTTGAAGTAAATGCTGAAGAAATATCTATTAATTCAAGCAATACATTTCCTAAAAATCTAACTTTTAAAGGATTAAACAACACTTTATTTAATCTTGGTTTCCCTTTGTCTTTAAATGGTTATTTATCATTGTCTAATTCTTTAGTTAATCTATTTGAAATAAATAGTGATATATTTGCTAATGGGGGAATTAGTTTTGACAAAAATATCAAAATATCAAAAGGAAATAAAATAAGTACTATTAGCGAAACAAGTGTAGAAGCTGGAGATATAACTTTCGAAGAAATTGAAAATCATGGAACAGTTGAAACTAAGATATTAAAAGCAAAAAGCATTAAAAATCATGGGGAAATAATAGCTAAGGGTTCTGCTGAAAATGAAACACCATTTTCTTCATTTATAGACTACTTAGAAAATTATAAGAATGGAAGAATTCAAATTTTCGGTGGCTTAAAAGGCTACTTGAACGATTATTCTTTGTCCCTTTTTAATAAATATGGAAATATAAATATAAGAGGAGATCTAATATGTGGACTTTCTTTAAATAATATAGGAATTATAGAAAAAAACATTAGTAACGAAGAAGAAATAAAAGGTTATATATTAGTTTCAGATAATTTATTTATAGGAGAACCTAATAAAACTTTAGGCACTTTTATTAATAGACATAGTGGGAAAATAGAAGTGGGAAAAAATTTAGAAATATGTGGAACCTTAGAAAATTTAGCTGAGACTAGAGAATATAAAAATTTACCGTTAAGATTTTATATGAGAAGAAGCAAAGAAACAGAACATTACAAGTCTCCTTCTAAACACTCAAAGGGAATGGCTAAAGATAGAACTTTTGAATTTAGTCAATTGCATGAATTTGAAATAAGCGCCCACAAAAAGATTCTTGAAATTATGGGGATAAATAAAATAGACTACTACGGCTCTTATTATTGGCCTTCTTTTAAATATCCAACATGGTTTTTTAATAATGGAGGATACGGTAAAGCAAAATGGACTTTACCATATAAATCAGAGGTAAAAGTAAATAACAAATATTTTAAAGATGGATGGTATAGAAAAAGTTCCGGGGATTTTTTCCTTTTTCCTGGATGTTATGAATCAACTTTCGATTTCGAGGTAGATTATCATGAAGTATTACAAGCACCAACTTTAAATATAAGAGGTACTTTAATAGTAAAAGATAAAGAAGGAGAAATAAAAGAACATTCTAAAGGAAAGGAAGAGCATGAAGCTTATAATGGTAAAAAATGGACTGACTTATATTTAACAAATCAAGGTATCTTAACAGCAGAAGAAATGAACTTAAAAGGTAATGTTGAAAATTATTATAATCCTATACTAAACAAAAGAAAAAACTTGAGTGATATGTCATTATTTATAGAAAAAGATTATAATTTTAGAAGAACTATTAATGCACACGTACATATAGGAAATATGTCATTTTCTGTAAGAGGCCTATCTAAGGACATGCTTTTCGAAGTATTGAGTTACGAGGATCAAATAGGACTTCAAATGTTAGTACCTTCGTTAGTAACATGCTTAGGAGATCAAGATATAGCTCAGCCTATATTTAGGCACCCTGTATCTACAGAAATTTTATTATTTGAAAGTGCTTTGAAAAAATTAGGAACTTTTTATATAAGAAAAGAAGCATTTGATTTTACACATGACTATTTATTAGCTTTGTCAGCTCCTTTACTATGGATAGAAAATGTAAAAAATAATTCTAGTTTACTCCAAATTCCAACAAATGTTAAAAATTTAATAGCTAATAATAACTATATAAAAGCTATAAATTATTATTTTAATCAATATAAGACAAATAGAATTAAAGTTTTAAAGGAAAATACTAACAACAATGAAGGAATAATTGATGAAGATATAGAAGGTAAAGAAGCTTTACAACAAATAGTTGGATATAGAAAAAGTTTGAGCGATGAAGAGGTTAGAAAATTTGTTACGCCTTTAAGTTTAGAGCAACTGCAAGAAATGGCAGATAGCTCAAATTTTTCAGGAATAGCTTACGAAACAAAAATATGTAAAGATGGTATAGCTCGTCTTTATCCAAAAGTAATTGTAAGTAAGGCAGATGAAGAAAATCATAAACCAAAAAATGGTATGCATTCAAAAACTAATGTTATATTAGAAAAGGGCTCTTTTGAAAATACAGGTAATTTTTCTGGTAATGGCAGTTTAATAATAAAGGACGGAAAAGAAATAATAAATGAAGCAGTAAATCCATCTGACAATGCAAGCGGAAATATACAATTTGGTGACATAAGTACTGAAGCTGACAAGATTACTAATAAAGGTGGAATAATTGAAAGCACTGATGGCAAAACTATACTTAAATCTGAAAAAGAAATGAATCATATAGCCACTTCATACCTCGACAAAGATGGTAAAAGAATATACAAAACTGGCAAAGTAGATAGTACAGAAGGAACTGAATTATCTTCAAATGGACATGTTCATTTAGAAGGTGCTGAACTTGGTTCTAAAAACGGCGATACTAAGTTAGATGCAAAGTCTCTGACCACTGAAGCTTCTAAGAATGAAGATTTATGCAAAGCTCAAGGTGATTATTACAATTCTATTGAAGTAACACAAGGTAGTAGCGTAGGTAATACTATTTCTTCAGCCAATGGAAATGTAGATATTAAGGTTAAGGAAGATGCAAATTTAAAAGCTACGGAATTTCAAGCTTCAAAAGATGTTAATTTAGAAGGTAATCATATAAAACTTGAATTAGAAAGAGAAAAACACAGTTATTCTTCATCACAAAGAGGTTTCTTAAATAAAACAGATATTTCAGGAGATGAAGAAAAAGGTATTAACAATGTATTTAAAGCTAATAATATAAACATGACAGCAGAGATAGTTGATGGTCAAACACCTGATATGGAATTTAGTGAAACAGGTAAAGCTAAGATAAATGCAACTAAAAAAATAGATTTAATTACTGAAAAAGTAAAACAACATGATGAAATGGTTCATAATGGTTGTTCAAGTAATGTGACAGATTTAATTAATAATACAAAAGAGCTATTGAATAATATGAATAAAACTTCCAAAGAAGAAAAAGATCCTTTAGATGAGGGAAGAGGAAGTAAAAGTGCTACTTATAATGCAAGTGAAACTATAAATAAAGTTGTTAATGGTGCTTCTGAGGTTTTAGATGCAGATACAGAATTAAGAAATGGCAATTTTATAGAACATGTTAAAAGTAAAATGGAAGTAAGTGGCACTTTTACTCATACAAACTCTTCAACTACTAAAAATTCTGATCATGTTTCAAAAATTAGAGGTGGTACCCTCGAACTTAATGCGCCAGAAACAAAGATGGATGCAGCTGCTGATGTTAATTTAGAGAAGCTCAAAGCTAATAAAGAATCTGACTTAAAGCTAAGAGCTCAACAAGAGAAAATAGAAAGAAAAAGTAACACTCATAGTGCTACATTTAGCATGAGTTTTTCAGGAATAGGAGTAGCAGGATCTACTTCTCATGATCATGTAATAGCTAGAAAAGAAAATACTCAAAATATTAATATAAAGTGCCTAGATGGAGCTAAAGTGGATGCATCAGGTAACAATCTTAATGTGGATGAAACTGTTAATGGAGGAGAAGCTTCTACAAGAGATGCTAGAGATGATCTAGAAGTTGTAAATAGCTATAAGGCAAACGCTTCAACAAATGTCAATTGGTCAGGAGTACCAACTTCTGTAAGTGTTGGCGCATCGATTGAAAAAGGTTCTAAAAGAAATCATAATAAAGTAAATGTAACAGGAAAAGCAAAGAAAATAGAAGAAGCTAACTATAACCATATATATGGACTTGGAGGAAGCACATGTGGTACTTTAGAAGTTTCATTTAAAGGTTATGGATTTAAGACAGATTTAGCAGCTTATAAAAGATTAGCAAATTCTATAAAAAATAATATTGCAGTAAGAAAAGCAGCAAAAGAGGCTGAAAGAAAATTAGTAGAGGGTGTAAAAAAATTAAATGAAATTTATGAGGAGAGTAATGGGACTAATGATGCCAATGATGAAAACGTAAACAAAGAAAAGGAAAATAAAGAAAAAGAAAAAGTTGAAAGAATAATGAAGGAAAATTTCAACAAAGAAAATTTAAGTAATATACAAGCAATAGAAATAAATAACATTAATGATGACATACCTGATAATATAACAGGAAAGGAAAGAGAAAATTTAATAATTGAAAGATTAAATGAAATAAATGAAAAGAAAATAGAATTCATTAATACTACAAAAGATTTTGTAGAGAAAGAAGATTCTAAAGGATTCAAAGATTATATAATAAAATTTTATAAAGATAATGAAAAAGTTGTTAAGATAACAGGATTAACTTTAGGAATAATAATAGTAGGTGTTGACCTTTATTTCACAGGAGGACAATATACTAAAGAGGTAGCACTAACAGTATTACCTCCTATCATATGGAATCAGGTAGAGAAGACAAGAATAGTAGAAAATATAGGAGAAAAGGCTGGGGAAACTGTAGAAAATTTAATAGCGAATTTAAACATACCAGAAGAACAAAAGAAAGTTATAGCTAACGAATTTAAGGAGATAACTAAAGATTCTATAAGAGTATTAGGCATGTATTTTGTAGATAAAGGAGTAAGAAAAGGAGTAAATAAATTAGAAAATTTTACAGATAAATTTAAATTAAAATCACAGCTACAGTTAGCAGATGTTAACTTAGATAAAACTGCTAGAAATAATTCAAACACAAAATTGAAAAAATTCGATCTCCAAATATTTGCTAAAGATTCTAAAAAAGCGCCTAATGTATCTAACAAAAATTTTAAGCAAGGCACTAGGAATAATTTTAATCAGTCTTCTCAAAATAATCTTTCTAAACCAAATAGTGATAATATATCTAAACCAGCTGGTAGAAAGCATTTAGAAAGTAGAGCGGATATTTATAAATCTCAATTTGGAGCAAGGAATGGCAAACCAAAAGATGCAACAACCATGAAAGCTGCAGCTATGGAAAGAAGAGGAAAACAAATTCAAAGAGCTAAAGAAACTGGCAAAGTGTATGATCATATCACTAAAGAAAAAAATGCAAAGGAAGCCTTAAAAAATAATATAGTAAATATTAAAAATAAATTAGATAATCCTAACACTTCAGATGAAGAAAGGACAAAATTAATAAATTATCTTTCTAAAGATAGTAAGTATTTAGATAAAGTAA
>JAEWOZ010000021.1 GCA_023399505.1 Fusobacteriota bacterium
TTTTTACCTACCTTTAAATCTCTAATATTTGCATAATTTGAAGTAGTTTCAATCTTTTTAAATGGATTTAAAAGGTTATCTTCATTATCAACTTCATTTATCTCAATTTCATAATTTAGATTTACTAGATCTGTACCAACGTCTCCTGTTCTCCATTCTAAATCTAGAGAAGCTTTAGCCTCATTCATATTCTCTAAATTTTCATAATTTAATTGAGGTTCCAATAAAATTATCTTTAGCTTCTCTAAATTTCTATTCCTTCTAACATCAACTTTAGAAGATGAGTTAGTATTTGCGCATCCTAGTAAAACAACTACGATACTTGCAGCACTTAATTTTTTATACATAATTTTCCTCCCCTAATTTAATAGGACATTCTTTCTTTTGCATAGTTTATACTTTAGTCTAACTTACGAAATTATAAAAATCAAAAATAAATTATGAAAAAAACGCTTTTAGCGTTTTAATTCAAATCATTTAAGATTTTATTTTCTGTTAGTTGAAGACACAATTAAATTATTACTAGAATTTTTTCTTGAAACTGCAGGACTATTATTTTTACTTGAGTTTTTTCTTTCAGCTTTGTATTGCTCTACTTTTTTTAACATGTCCTCGCTATTTTTAGCTTTGGATTCTATAACTTTGTTAACCATTTTTAATAAGTTATCTATACTTTTATCATCTGGATTTTGTGTTTTATGTTCTTCTAGTATTGTCTTTAAATCAGAAGCTTGAATTTTAACTAAAAATATAATTTCTTCATCATTCAAATTACTATCTTTTCTTTTTGAACTTTCTAACTTAGCTATTATATTATCAAAAAGTTCTTCAAATGTTTTATCTCCAGCTTCTACTTTTTCTTGCAACCATGTAAAGAATTTATTTACATTTTGTTGAGCAATTTTAGAATGTTTTACTAAAAAGTCTATTATTTCATTTTGAATTTTAATTGCAGCTTGTTGAATTTCTTCTCCAAAATCTTTAGCACTTTTTACTAATTTTTCTTTAGTATCTTCTAATATTGTCTCTATATCATTCAATGCTGAATCAATTTTTGATGATAATTCATCAAGTTGCATGCTTTTACCAAAAACTTCTTCATAATTTTTTATATATGATTGTGCTAAAACTAAATTGCTTTTAAGATTTTCTAATTTATCTGTACCTCTTTTAGCAAAATTAATTCTAAACCTTTCAGGAGATTTTGAATTATGAATTGCATCTTTAAGTGAACCTAGACCCCAATCAAACAGTTCTCCAAAGATACTTTTAATGAAATCCATTATACCACTCTCTTTTAAGAATAATACAAATTCATTTGGTTGATCTTCATTTGTTGAGTCTGCAGTAGCTACAGTTGAATTAGATGATGTTCTATTTAATTTTTTAGATGATCTCTTAAAAGTTAATTTATCAATATAATACTCATGAGCATTCATATCTTTTATTATAGAATTATAATTGCCTACTAAAATTCTTATTTCAGCAGCTGTTAGATCTCTTTTATTGTCTTCTGCTTCTTTTATTATTACATTTGAAGAGTTAATAGCTGCTTTAACAGCTTCAGATATTTTCTTCTCATCTACTTTTGATAAATTTTTGAAAAGCTTCTTAAATTGGTCTAGATTTAAGTTATGCTTTTGGGTTGTAACAACATTTAGAGTATCACTTAAACTTTTATTTGAAGTAATAACATTAACCTTACGATTTAGTGAGAAAACTTCTTTTATATCTAATTTTGCTTTTTCAGCTTTTTCCTTTAGTTCATCTACTATTGTATTTAAGTTTTTGCTTATTCCTTTAACTTCATTTAAAATAGTTTGAGAAGCATCAACTGTAACATTTTTAAAGTTTTCTAACCTTTTAGAAATTACATCAAGTTCCTTTTTAGATTTATCAATGATCTTTTTATCTATTTGACTTTCTAATTTATCAATAAGATTTTTAACTTGAGAAGCATCAGATCTTAGGCCAGCTAAAATAGTATCTAAACCTTCTTTAGATATTTTTTCACCTGATCTTAAAGTATCTACATACTGTTGAGCTGTTTTACGATTCTTCTTAGTATTGTTATTTACGTTTTTACCTAACTCAATAGTTTGAGTAGATACACCACATCTTAAAGTAGCTTTATATATTTTTCCAACTTCGCCTTTAAAAATATAAGAATTTCCTTTTACAATGTGTATTTCACCTTCAATAGATAATGTTGGTTTTCCATTAACATTCCATTCTAATTTTTGTGTGAATTGGGAACCATTAACTTGTGCAGGTTGCGAAACAAAAGAGTTAATTTTTTCTTCTGTTCTTCTATTATCATTGTTAGGCTTTATGGGACTATTTGCCGTACTTGAGCCGCAACTTGCTAACATAAGTATGATAGAAACTGCACTTAAATTTTTGTACATTTATACACCTCTATAATTTTTTCAATTTTGCTGTTTGCAATGGGAGTTTAATTCGATTTTTAGCAAAAAGCAAATTTATTTTTAAAACTTTTTCTAAACTTAGAAAAATAAAAAAATTCCTTACAAATTATAAGAAATTTTTTAAGCCTAAAAGTGTAAAGAGAACAAAATATGGAATTGAATTAAAATTGAATCTAAATATTAAAATATATAAAAACATTAATATTCCACCTAGAATAGGTCCAGCAATTAAACTAAATTCCAGACTATTAGGAACATTATCTATTAAAAATAATGTTGTTAATACAGGATATATTAGTAAAAACAAATGATTTTTCATTATTTTTAATAATATGGAAATGAAAACTAAAATTAACGTTGAAATAATAAATGTCATATAAAAGTTATTTACTAACCAATATAATGTAGGAAATGCTACTGATTTATGAAATTCCTCTTTATAGTATACATATCTCTCAAAAAATGAACTTATAATTTTCATACTTGATATAAATATTAGGGCTCCAAAGATAGTTGAAACAATTGTTTTTATTTTTATTCTTCTATTTATAACAAAATTGTTTACAAATAGGTAATGAAATAAAATAAATAATGTATTTTTAAAATAGCTACCCGTGTAAATTAAAAGTGATTTCATTATTAATTCATTTTTAATAGAATTAAGACGGAAATTAAATATTTCCAAATTAAATTTTGAATAAAAATTAAAGATATATAAAGCGAGCATGTATAAAGGAATTGAAATTATCCCTTTATAATTAAGCTTCGATCTTGTAAATAAAATTATGATTCCTATAACCAAACATATCCCAATTATTAAACTAAGAATATTTTTAACAACTTCTTTTTTTAATAAGTAATTATTAATATCTATAACTTTATTTTCAGATATATATATATTCTTTTTTAATTTAGCTATTTTATCACCTGCTAAAATAACTTTGATTCTTCTTATATCATCTACCTTAAATGTAAAAGACCAATCTGTTCTTTTAGGCAAGGTAAAGCTTTTAGTATCCATTAATTCTAAATTATTTTCTTTATAAATCTCTTTTATTTTAGAAATAACCTCTTTTAGAGCATCTTCTCTATTTAAAGATTTAATTTCAATAGATTCTGGAATCTTGCTTTTTATTCCAATAAATTCACCATTATTATCTAAGCTTACCTCGTAGTGTGAATTTAAATCTATGTCTCTAAACATGACAACCCATTTTAAAGGATATGTATAATCTATTAATTTACTATAATTGTCTTTAAAAAGATTTTGATAATAGGTACTTGAAAATTTATTTTTTCTAATTATAGCTTCTATATACATATTATCTTCTAAATTATAGTAATCTTTTATTACCAATTTAGCTTTTTCTATTGCTTCTTCCTTTTTAATATTTACCTTTTCAATTCTCTTAGTTATGTTATAAGAATTTTTATATGATATAAACGTTAAAATCAAAGTTGGTAAAATAAGCCATAATTTTCTACTTCTCTTTCTAACAAGTTCTTCCTCTTTTTTGCTCGTAAAGAACCAGATTTTTTGGTAAAATACAATTGAATTTTCGTATTTTTTTTCTTCTTCTTCATTTGTTTTGTATTTAATCCTATAAATAAAGTGAAGAATTATAGGCGCTAAGGCAAGAACTACAATTATTATTACTTGATATAATCCAAAGAAATTTATACTTTTAAATATAGGAAGAGACATTAATATAAAATCAAAAAGCCAATGAGAAACCATTGCAGGTATTACACCAAATTTATAGTATAGGTAACCAAATACTAAAGATGGAATAATTAATTCAACTTCTCTAAAATATGAAGGAGATGTTGGGTAATTGGCATGAGCTGCACCAAATATAAATATTTGAATTATAAAAAATAACGCTAATTTAAATTTGCTATTCCATTTTTTAAATATTGTCATAGCTAATGCAATGGGCACTACTCTAAATATAGCTTCCTCAATAACTCCTGCAAAAAAAGAATCTTTAAATGGACTTATAAAGGCTAAGCACTTAGAAAACACATCTGTACTTATATTTCCTGAACTGAATGCTTTCCATCCTAAATATTTATCAGCTAAAAAGTAAAATCCCCCTTCATATAAAAGATCAAATCCTACCATTACATAGCCTATAAATAATAGATATAAAAATCTCTTAGATGCTATAAATTTTGGTTTTAAAATAGCAAATAAGTTTATATGATTTGGAAAAGCTACTCTATCTATATAATCTACTGCATTAAATAATATAAAATATAAAACAAGACTGCCTAAAACAGATCTTCCAACATGCGAAATGTTATTTAAAATAATTAAAAACAAATCATTATTTACATTTCTTTCATAAATTAAAGAAGGAAGGTAAGTTATATAACTTAAAGCACTTAGAAAAGATAAAAATAAAGATATTTTCAAAGACGCTTTTGTAGCAAGCCTTTTCTCTTTAAGACCTTTCACTAATACCCATAATATTATTCCTATATAGAATAATAAAAGAAAGTTAGCTACGTAAGCAATTGTATTATTTAGTACTCTAATCTTATTATATTCTTTTGTAAAACTTTCTGGAGTATATGAATAGCTATTAATAGCTCTCAATTTATCTCCAGAGAATTCTAGATTAAATCTTAATTTTGTCTCTTTTAAAGCTGTAATTTCCTTTTCAAAGAAAAAGCTGTAATCAATTCTTCCATTTATATGCTTTTTAAAGCCTTTATCTATTAATTTATAATTTGATAAATTTAAAGCAAAGAGATTCAAAGCCTGACTTTTTGCATTTTCTAGTGCTTCTTCCTCACTAAAATTATTAAAATTTTCTTCTTCATTCAATTTTTCTTTAAACCCTATAAAATCTCCAATAGGATTTAAAAATATATAAAATTCCTTTTTATTATATTCTTTATAATATCTAATTTTCCAAAAATATGGAAAGTATATTTTATTATCTACTAGATAGTTTATGGTGTCCACTCCATCTAGTTTATAAATTGAATAAAGACTTATAATTGGGTCTTCTGACAATATGGCAATGTTTTTAAAGTCGCTAGGAATTCCTAACTTTTTAGCTAAAATTTCTGCTTTATCATAAATAGCCTCTTTTCTTATGTTAACCTTTAGGTTAGCCTCTCTAAAAATTTGCTCTACAAGATTTAAGCCTTGTATTCCTCCTAATATAGAGAGTACTAATATAAGAAAATATGAAATTCTTTTTAACATTTTTGCTCCTCATTAATCATTTTTTAAGATACTTATTTCGTAAAGTCTGAGTATATAATAGACTAAATCATTGATGTTACTTCTAATATATTTAAATCTACTGTCACCTCTCACTACTGAAGAGATACTCCATCTTATTTCACTCCAACCTGCGCCACTTTTTATCTTATCTATAATATTATTTACGAATTCGACTGTAGCTCTTACTTCTCTATCGTAATTAATTAACATTTTTTCTTTATCATCTTTTGTAAGATTCTTATTTAATTCATTTGTCACTTTTTCATCATAAGGATTTAAAGCTGCATATTTCCCTAAATGATAATAAGTGATAGATTCAAATAAATCTATAGATGAACTTATTGTATCAAAGAAATGCTCTTTCAGTTTCTCAAAATATGGCGTCTCTTCATACTCATCAAAGAAAAAATCATATATTGAATAATACTTTCCTGTATGGTCATTAATTTTGTCTTCAATAATTTTTATTAGATAATTAAATAAAGGAATTTCATATTTGTTTTTAGTAGTATCTAAATAAATAGCAGTATAAATTCCACTTACATCTCTATTAGTATAAAAAGAAGTTATATAACCTTTATTTACAAAAAAATCTGTTTTTCTAAATCCTATTTTAGCGCTACAAAAAGAAGTCCTAGTTTTAAAAGGTGTTATATCAACATAATTTAAATCCTCGTTTCACTCAAGCAGTGTAGTACCATTTAAATCTTTAAAAACATTACTGTATATATTAATTTTCGTAAGATTATAGTCTTCTATTCTGAAGATCTCTAAAAATTGTTTAGTTTTGAAATCATAAGAGACTATAACTGCATCTCTGTTTTTCTCATTAAAAATTATTGTTTCGGGAAATTCAATATTTCTCACTCTATGGGGTATTTTATAAATATAATTATCTATATCTAATTCTAAATTATAGCCTTTAAAATACGAAAGAATTTTCTCAATATTACTAGCATCTTTCAAATAAAAAATTCTCTCACTCCCTTGAACTTTTTCCAAATTAAAGTTCACAATCTCTTTTTTTAAGGCTTCAACTGTTTTTGAAAATCTCTCATCTAAATTTGTTGAATATTCTGCTTTAAAAAGCGCTTCTAACTTTTTTTCTATAGTTGCGCAACTTGCTAATAAAAGAAGTATTAATATCATGTTTATTTCTCC
>JAEWOZ010000025.1 GCA_023399505.1 Fusobacteriota bacterium
ACCTATTCCTGAGAAAAGAAATGGCGAAGAAATTATAATAGAAGAACCAAAAATTTGTCCTGTCTGTGAGACAATACTAGTTCATGAAGGTGAAATAATTCTAAAGTGTCCTAATATTGGATGTGAAGCTAGAATAAAAAAACAAATAGAGTTTTTTGCTTCTAGAGATGCTATGAATATAATTGGCCTAGGAGAGGCAATAGTAGAAAAACTTTTCTCATTGGGCAAAATAAAGAATATTGAAAATATTTATGAATTGAAAAAAGAGGATTTTGAAGATATGGAAGGTTTTGGTGAAAAATCTATAAATAACTTTTTAAATTCAGTAGAAGAAAGTAAAAAAAGAACTTTCTCAAGAGTGTTATTTGCTTTAGGAATAGATAATATAGGGAGTTTCACTGCTAATTTAATTGTAGATCATTTTCCAAATATTGAAAAACTTAAAGAGGCTTCTATAGAAGATTTGTTAGATATAAATGGAATAGGTGAAAAGATAGCTTATTCTATATATGAATATTTTAGAAAAAATGAAAACTTAAAAAGAATAGAATTTTTAAAGAAAAAAGGTTTAAAATTTGAAGAAGTTTCAAGAAAAGGAATATTTTCAGATAAAAATTTCTTAGTGACAGGTGAGCTTTCACATTATACAAGAAACCAAATAAAAGATTTAATTCAAAAAAATGGTGGTAATTTTTTAGGTTCTGTTAGCAAAAAATTAAATTATTTAATAATAGGGGATAATCTAGGGAGTAAGTTAAAAAAAGCTGAAAAGTTAAACAAGGAAGGCCTTAACATTGAAGTAATAAATGAGGAAGATTTTGAAAAATTATTAAGAGAAAAGTAATGATTATTTATTAAATTAACATGTTATAATATTAATAATTTTATCGAAAGGATAAATATATATGAAAATAATAGGAAGCGATAAAGCAGCCTTTATATATAAAGATAAAGAGATATCTTATTCAACCTTTATAGAAAAAATTGTCTATTTATCAAACAATTTAAATTTGGAAAAGGGTAATAGAACAGCAATATTTTTGGAAAATAGACCTGAGTGGATCTATTCATTTTTTGCCTCTTGGGAAAAGGATGCTATCAATGTTTTAATAGATGCATTAGCTAGTGAAGATGAGGTAAAAAATATTCTATTAAATTCATTACCTACTTTAATATTTGTCTCCAATACAACTTACGATGTTTTAAAAAAAATAGCTAAAGAAAATAATTTAACCATTCAAATATTAAATGTAGATGAAATGGATTTTGATAATTATAATCCTATAGAGACAAATTTATTAGATTATAGTAAAAAAAGCAAAGAAGATGTCGCTGTAATTATATATAGTTCAGGAACAACAGGTGTACCAAAAGGAATAGGACTAACTTATGGTAATTTAGAATCTAATATTAAAAGTATTTCTAACCTCCATATTTTTAACAAAAGTGATAAAATTATCTCTATTCTTCAATTTCATCACTCTTATCCTTTAATGGCCTTGATTTTATTACCATTACATTTGAATTTAACAAATATTATTTTGGAAAGAATAGCTTCTGATGATATTTTCAATGCTTTACAGAAATATCAAATAACAATTATGGTAGGTGTACCAAGACTTTTCAACTTAATGCATAAAGGTATAATTTCAAAAATTCAAGAAAACAGAATAACTAGTTTTATATTTAAAATGATGAAATTTATAAAATCTTCTAAAATAAGAAAATTAGTATTTAAAAAAGTACATGATAGATTCGGAGGGCATATAAAAACTTTTGTTAGCGGTGGTGCTAAACTTGATCCTATAATTGCTTCAGATTTAGAAATATTAGGTTTTAGTGTTTTAGAAGGTTATGGTCTATCTGAAACAGCACCTATATCAGCTTTTAATACTTTTCAAAATAAAAGAATAGGTTCTGTAGGTAAGCCACTTGAAAATGTTGAAATAAAAATTGTAGATGAAGAGATTGTAATCAAAGGCCCTAATGTAATGAAAGGGTACTATAATAATCTAGAAGAGACCTCTGCAGTATTAAAAGATAGCTGGTTTTATACAGGAGATTTAGGATACATAGATACAGATGGATATGTTTTTATTACAGGTAGAAAAAAAGAGATGATTGTTCTGCCAAATGGTAAGAACATTAGCCCTATTGAAATAGAAGAAAAATTGATGAAGAAGAGTCCTTATATTAAAGAGATAGCTGTTATTCAAAAAGATAATTTATTGCATGCTCTGATATTACCAGACTTTGACTTACTAGCTCAAAATAAAATTTTAAATATCGAAGAGACAATTAAATGGGACATATTGGATAAGTATAATCCTGAGGCCCCTGACTATAAAAAGATTTATGACTTTACTATAATTGATAAAGAACTTCCTAAAACAAGGTTAGGTAAGATTAAAAGATATAATTTAGAAAGTTTACTAAGAAAAAAAGAACGTAATGTTGAGAATGTAGAAGAGCCTAAAACAATAGAATATTCTCTTTTGAAGAAATATTTAGAAGAGGTAACTAAAAAATCTATTTTACCTAAGGATCATATTGAATTAGATTTAAGTTTAGATTCAATTGAAAAAGTAGATTTACAATATTTTCTAGAAAATAAATTTGGAATAAATATAGATGCAGAAGAACTTTCTAAGCATATGATAGTTGAAGAACTAGCAATTTTTATAGAAAAGAATAAACAAAAAGTAGAAACTTCTAATAACAATAAGCAAGATATATCTGAAATATCAAATATAAATATTGATAAAGAGGCTAAGATTTTAAAAATGGCTGAAAAAATTCTAAGACCTTTATTTAATGCTTATTTCAAATTAGAAGTTAAAGGTTTAGAGAATATTCCTACAACAAATTGTATTATAGCTCCAAACCATCAAAGTTTCTTAGATGCTAATCTAGTAAGTTCAGCACTTCCTTATGAAATATTAAAGAATACATATTTTTTAGCTACCGATGTATATTTTCAATCTAAAATTATGAAAAAAATAGCAGCTAATGCTAACATCATTACAGTGAATATAGATAAAAACTTAAAAGCTGTTTTACAAAAATTAGAATATTTACTAAGTGAAGGAAAAAATGTATTAATTTTTCCTGAAGGTGCTATTACAAGAGATGGAAAAGTAGGGCCTTTTAAAAATGCATTTGCTATATTAAGTAAACAATTAAACGTCCCAATCGTTCCAGTTACAATCAAGGGAGCAAATGATGCCTTTCCATGGGGCCAAAAACTTCCAAAACCTAGAAAAATCTCAATTACATTTTCTGAAGCTGTGTATCCAGAAGATTTAAATTACGATCAAATAAATCAAAAAACCAGAGAAGCTATTATATCAAAATTAGAAGAAGGACAAAGTAACGAAGGAGAATTATGATAACAAACATATTAAGAAAAATATTTGGAACTAAAGATGAGAGAGAAGTAAAAAGAATTTTTAAATACGTGGAAAAAATCAATTCTTTAGAAGAAAATTTTATAAAATTAAGTGATGAAGAATTAAAATCTAAAACTAAAGAGTTTAAAGATAGATTAACTAATGGTGAGACTTTAGATGATATATTAGTAGAAGCATTTGCAACTGTAAGAGAAGCATCTAAAAGAACATTAGGAATGAGACATTTTGATGTACAACTTATAGGTGGTATGGTTCTACATGAAGGTAAAATAGCAGAGATGAAAACAGGCGAAGGTAAAACTTTAGTTGCTACTTGTCCTGTATACTTAAATGCTTTAATGGGTAAGGTTCATGTTGTTACAGTGAACGACTATTTAGCTAAAAGAGATAAAGAATGGATGTCTAAAATTTACACATTCTTAGGTTTAAGTGTAAATGTAATATTAGGTGGAATGAGCAGCGAGCAAAGAAAAGATGCCTACAATTCTGATATAGTTTATGGAACTAATAATGAATTTGGTTTTGACTATCTTAGAGACAATATGGTAAGTAGAATTGAAGATAGAGTTCAAAAATCTTTAGATTATGCTATTGTTGACGAAGTAGATAGTATTTTAGTTGATGAAGCTAGAACTCCTCTTATTATTTCTGGAGCTGCAAGTGAATCTTTGAAATATTATAAACAATTTTCAGAAGTAGCTAAACTTTTAATTAAAGATAAAGATTACGAAGTAGATTTAAAGGCTCACGCAGTAATAATGAATGAAGATGGAATAAAAAGAGTAGAATCTTTATTATCTATAGACAATCTTTATTCACCTGAAAATGTTGATTTAACTCACTATCTAAATCAATCTTTAAAAGCAAAAGAATTGTTTAAAAAAGATAAAGATTATATAGTAAAAAATGGTGAAGTAATTATAGTAGATGAATTTACTGGTAGGTTAATGGATGGTAGAAGATACTCAGAAGGCTTGCACCAAGCTATAGAAGCTAAAGAGGGTGTAAGAGTTGCATCTGAAAATCAAACATTAGCTACAATTACCTTACAAAATTATTTTAGAATGTATAAGAAACTATCTGGTATGACAGGTACAGCTAAAACAGAAGAGAACGAATTTGTTCATATATATAAACTTCCAGTTGTTACAATTCCAACTAATAAAACTCTTAGAAGAAAAGATCATGGGGACATGATTTATAAAACGGTAGAGGAAAAGTTTGAAGCTGTCATAGATAAAATTATTGAAATAAATGAAAAAGGCCAACCTATTCTAGTAGGTACTACATCTATAGCAAATTCAGAAGTTTTATCTAAAATGTTAAACAAAAAAGGCATAAAACATAACGTTTTAAACGCAAAGTTTCATGAAAAAGAGGCTGAAATAGTAGCTCAAGCTGGTAGATATAAGGCAGTTACAATTGCTACAAATATGGCTGGTAGAGGTACAGATATACTTTTAGGTGGAAATCCTGAATTTATGGCTAAAAATGAACTAGATGAAGAAAATCCAAAATATCAAGAAGTATTAGCTAGATATAGAAATAAATGCGATGAAGAAAAACAACAAGTACTCAATTTAGGTGGTCTATATATTTTAGGAACTGAAAGACATGAAAGTAGAAGAATAGATAATCAGCTTAGAGGTAGATCTGGTAGACAAGGTGATCCAGGAGAATCTTCATTCTTTATATCTTTAGAAGATGATTTGATGAAACTGTTCGGCTCTGATAGAGTTGCTAAAGTAATGGATAGATTAGGTTATAAATATAAAGAGCCAATACATCATCCTTTAATAACAAGATCTATCGAAAATGCTCAAAAAAGAGTAGAATCTAAAAATTTTTCTGTTAGAAAACAACTTTTAGAATATGATGATGTTATGAATAGACAAAGAGAAATAATCTATTCTCAAAGAAATACTATAATGAGTAAAAACGATCTTTCTGAAGAGATAAAGAAAATAATGATTGAAGCTTTAAATACAAGATTTGATCTAACTTTAGGTTATGAAGAAAATAAAGAAGAACAAATTTCAAATCTTCTCTCATTATTAGAAAATAGATTTGATTATAAGATTAATAAAGAGGAAATAAATTTAGAGAATCTTTCTGCTTTAAAGGAAAAGATGATAAAAGATTTATGGGAAAATTATGATCAAAAAATGTCTAAATTATCTCCAGAAGGCAGAAATGCTACTGAAAGAGGTATGATGCTTGAAGTTATAGATGCAAGATGGAAAGAAAATCTTAAAACTTTAGATTCTGTTAGAGATAGCATCCATTTACAATCTTATGGTCAAAAAGATCCTATAGTCGAATATAAATTAGTTTCATATAAAATTTATGATGGAATGATAAAAGTTATAAAAGAAGAGATAGCCTCTTATTTAATAAAAATGGAAGTTTAAAAAGTTAGTCAAAAATTACTTTTAACTAAAAAAAGGTTTTAATATTATATTAAAACCTTTTTCTTATATCTGCAATTTTAAAATGATTTTCTTATTATATTATGTCGACTTTATAATAAAATTAAGTGATATAATAAGTCTAATATTATTTATAATTTATAAGGAGTTAAGATGATTAAATACTTGTTAATGTTTTTATTTTTATCTACCAGCTGTTCAAAAGTAGTTAACTTAAATTTGAAACATATAGAAAAAGGTAAAATTTCGAATAATCTACTCTCTTTATTTAAAGGAAAAGATTTAAGCGAATTATATAAAGCTTTAGCTGAAGAATCTAAAAATAATAAATTAAGTGCTATTTATAGTGATAGTGGTTCTAACCCTTTAATGCTTGCGTTAGAAAGCGACTTTGATGTAAAAAAGAAAGAGGAATTATTTGTTAAAATTCTTGTATGTATGTGTGAACAAGAAAACATGATAAGCAATTTTGAAGAATTTACTAAAATAAATCCAAACCCTTTTTTACCGGATTTTAAAACTTTCAAAAAAGATCAAATATTTTCTGAAGAATTTAAAATGGATTTTATTAAATTTAAATCCAAATTGAATCTTATAAATCTCAAAGATTTAAAAGTTCTACTTAACTCTTTCAATAATCAAAGAAAAACTCTAATTTTTTATGCCTTTGATTTAGGTGAAGAAACATTTATAGACTTCTTAATTGATTTAGTAAATTTAGAATGGGAAAATAATGAAAATATAAAACCTCTAATGTATGCTATATGTGAACGTAGAGAAGTAGTCAAATATTTGAATAAAATGAAATACTTGAATAGATTTGTCTTGAATTACAATTCAGATTTTAATAGACATTTAAACGATCCATTAATTTATGCCGTATTACAAGGTGATAATGAAATTGTAAATATTTTACTTTTAAATGGATGTAATTCAAATTTTGTGGATGAACACGGTAATAAAGCTATTTTATTAGCTGCTAATCATAATTACAATGATATAGTAAGTTTACTTTTAGCTTGTGGCGGAAAATATTTAAGCAAAGAAGAAGTTGTTTCAAGAAAAATTAAAAATGTGCTACTAAAACAACTACTGCTCTAATGCAATTAGTATCAGATGCTACTTTTAGAGGAGCTGGTGCTCCATTATCTCTTAATACTATGAGCCTTACTTCTTTAATAAAACGTAGTCATAATTTAAACCGTACAAAGCTTTATGGAAGAGTATTAAAAATTTTCCTTAAAGGCGATTGGATTAAAATAGAAAGATATTCTAAAAATATCTTAATCAAATATAAAAATTTTTTAGGAACTTTAAAATATTATCTAAAATAAGCAGGAGAAAAAGATAAAGATTTAGATCAAACTATAAAATACTATGACAGTAAATTTAAAGAGATTTCTAAAAAATTAAAGTATAAATTTATAGAGTTTGGTGAAAGCTTCAAGAATGAAGAACAGATCTTGAAAGGAAAATTAATTAACTTAAAAAATTTACCTAAAAGGTTAAAAAAATTAAACAAAGAATTTGAAGAAATCGAAAGAACATTATTAAATAAAAATTTAATAAATCTTTATGAAGAAATTGAAAAAGAGCTTTTAAAGAAAGTTTTTCCACATTCTTTAGAAGGAGCAAGTAATGAATTAGAAATTGAACTATTCTCATTAAAAAATTTGTTGATAGAAACTGTAATATTGTTTCAGACCTTTTTATTAGATAACCAATTTAAAGATCCAAACGTAAGGAGACCTGCTAAAGGAAGAGGTGGTCATGCTGAAATGAAAGAGGAAAATAAGGAAGATAAAGCTTATGAAATACTTAACCAGGTATCCTTGACAAATCTTTAGAAACAAGATTAGATTTAACTAAACCAAAATTAGAAAATTTTGGTAAAGAATTAATAAATTTATCAGAAAGAATAAAATATTACACATTAAAAATAAAAGCAATAGAAAATAAAATAAATTTGATAAAAAATTCAAATTATTAAGGAAGTTAAAATGATATTAATTATATTATTAATTATTTCTTGTTCTAAGTTAAGTAACATGAAACTTAGTGAAAAGGAAAAAATATCTCGAGAGAATTTAATAAAATTATACGATGAAAGAGATTTTTATTACTTTCAACAATATATAGATTACTTAGAGCATGTTAAAAAAAATTATCATCTCCTTGAAGAGTCTGATAAAAGTGAGGATGGTCGACATTTTTTAATTTATACTAATCTTTCGGCGATAAATATAGCAGTTATACAAAATAAATATGAAGAAGTTAAGAAGTTATTAGATGAAATTAATAACGATAAAAGAAGAGAAGAAGAATTTATAAGAGATCATTATGGAAATAGTTCTTCGCATTATGCAGCATACTTTGGATATTACGATATTTTTGAGTTATTATTAGGTAAAATTCCAGAAGATTTAGTAAATTCAAAGATGCGTATAAAACCAAAGCCTATACATTTATTAATGATGAATAAGGATAGAATAGAAGAAAGAAAAAAATACTCGATCTTATTTTAAAGTATAATCCAAAAGCTTTAGATGAAAAAGATCCTGTAAAACATAATCCCTTAATGTATGCAGCTATATTTAACAATTTAGAAATATTTAAATTAGTTTACGAAAAAGCACCTTCGTCATTGAAAGAAGAGACAAGTCGTAGTATCAATGCATTAGATTATATAGGTATGCACAATAGATTGGAAATATATAAATATCTAATAGAAGAAAAAGATATAGATATAAATGAAATGGACTCTAGAGGTAGAACAGCATTTATGATCGCCTGTGCTAATAATAAGAAAGAGATTATAGATTATTGTCTTTTCAAAAGAGTAAATATAAACAAAGTAGATGATCAAAAGAAATCTGGAATAGTTTATGCTACTATTTATGATTACCTAGATCTAGTGGAAGATATTATAATTTTTGCTCAAAAAGAGAGCATTAAAAATAATGTTGACTTTCAGCACAACCTTTTAGTTTCATTGTTAGCAAGTATTGAACTTTATAATGAAAATAAAGAAAATTTTACAATTTTTAACACTATGAAGTTAATAATGAAAAATTTAATTAATATTAATATAAATGATGAAGGCACTACACTTCTGTCTTATTCTTTATATAAAAAAAATTACAAATTAATCAAATTGTTTCTTGAAAGGGAAGAAATAAATTTATTCGAAAAAATTGATGAATATGATAATGTTATAGAAGCAGCTATTTTCCAAGGAGATGTTGCTGCTTTAGAGTTAATGATCAATAAACTGTCTAAAGATCAAATACTATCTAATATAGGAAAATGGAAGAAGATTATTGAAAATAAAGATATTAATAAAGAGGTTAAAGCATATATAAAAAAATAGATTCTTCAAATGGATTAAATAATGAAGATTATTCTTTAAATAATAGTAATAACAATATAAGAAAAGAGATTGAGACACATTAACATTAAAAAAGAGCCAATTAAATTTGACTCTTTTTTCTTATCTTTAAAAATAATTATCTCTTTCTATTAGCAAATTCATTCATAGCTAGTCCAAGAGCACCGCCTGTTACAAATGAAGCTGCTCTGTTTGCATATGGATTTTCATTAATAAATTTTGAGGCTTTGTTAATACCATTAGCAGCCTTTGTAGCAATTTTCTGAAAATCGTTTAAGCTAAAACCACCAGAAGCTTTTTCTAACTGACTATAGTCCAATCCATCTTTCTTTTTCATTTTTAAATTACTTTTTATATGTTTTTTCATAAATCCCCCCAATTAACGATTTATTCTTCTAATGTTTTTGATGGCTTTTGTTGTAAGTCCAAGCTTTCTAGATAATCACCTAAATATTTTAAAGCATCTTTTGCCATTCTTCTTACATTTTTTCTTACTTTCTCGCTTTTATAAACTTTACTTGCAGCACCTTTAACATCTTTCCATCCTAAACCTCCTGCAGTTTGGTCTAAATGTTTAGCTTTTAATTCAGTTCCTTTAGATTGTTTTTTCATATTTTCCCTCCAAATATTTGTAAATTATAAAAATGCTTAATTTAATTCTAGGTCGTTTATCTTAATTAATTTTTGATTATTTCTTATAACTTTATATAAAAATTATAAGTAAATTTAACGATCTTATATACTAGCACTTTTATATTAATTTAAACTCATAAAAGAATAAAAAGCAAATTTTATGTTAAGAAAATAAAAAAATAAGCTTATTTCGCCCATCCTGCTTATTCTTTAAAAAGAATTAAATTTAATATGTATTAACTATTATAGCT